>CAMBQS010000080.1 GCA_945870015.1 Desulfocicer vacuolatum DSM 3385 | reverse complement strand
GGCCTGGTCACGGCTCAGAGCAAAGCCCTTTCCGAACTCAGCAGGCAGATTGCCGCTTCACTCCGGACAATCCGGGAATGATTGTCTTTGTTGACTGCCGGTGTGGGCATCTTGCCGCGACTAGGGTAATCGCATTCGGAATGTCAACTTTTTAATTCCCCCCTTGAGGGGGGCCTGGGGGGTGTCTTGGTTTATCGATGAAAACCATATATAAGAAATATAAGGGTCTTGTTACACCCCCCTTAATCCCCCCTTGTATGGGGGAATCGGTTGAATAAGGATATTATTTCCAAATGCGATTACCCTATTACCGCGACAGTACTATCTTGATTGATATCTTGAAAAATACCATATCGCGGCTGGAAGCCGCTCCCACATAATTCGATTATTCAACAGTTTTGATTACACCCGGACAGCCTTTTTATCGAAGAAAAATCTTATAAATAATCATATGTATCAGCTTTCCATACGGCGGATAGATGAATTTCCCGCTGTTGAATTTGGGTTTGATCAGAACACCTTTTGCTTTTGAAAAAGCCAGAAATCCTTCCCGGCTGTGATATTGCCCCATACCGGATTGGCCGACACCTCCGAAAGGCATGTCATCTATGGCCACATGGATCAAGGTATCGTTGATCAGCGCGCCTCCAGAATGGGTCTGCGTCAGCACATAATCGATATTCGTCTTGTCATAATCAAAATAATAGAGCGCCAGCGGCCGGGGTCTCTGGTTGACATAATCCACGGCATCCTTCAGGGTTTTATAGGGAATAACCAGCAGGATCGGCCCGAAAATCTCGTTCTTCATCACATCCATATCTTCGTTAACATTTAGAAGAATATGGATCGGCATCTTGCGGGACTGTTCAAAGGATTCATTGGCTGGATTGATTTTGATGATGCGCGCACCTTTTTGTTCGGCGTCCTCAAGCAGGGCTTTCAAGCGTTCATGTTCCCTCGGATTGATGATGCTGGTATACTGCGGGTTTTTATCCATGGTGGGATACATGGAGGAAACGCATTTTTGAAATGTCGAAACAAAGGAATCGATCCGGCTCTCCGGACAAAGCACATAGTCCGGTGCAACACAGGTCTGTCCGACGTTGAACTGTTTGCCAAAGGCGATTCGTTCCGCAGCGTCTTCCATAGGTACCGTCTGGCTGATGATGGCGGGTGATTTTCCACCCAGCTCCAGCGTTACCGGAGTCAGATTCTCTGAAGCTGCACGCATGATATAACGGCCGGTTGCCGTAGAGCCGGTGAAAACCAGATGATCCCAGGGTTTATTGGAAAAATCCGATCCTTGTCCATCTTCACCGGTGATGACTGCAACCAGATCTTCATTAAAAATTTCATGAATCAATTCCTTGAAAACCTTTGCGATATTCGGGGTATTCCGGCTCATCCGGATCATGACCCGGTTCCCGGCTGCCAGCGCTCCGATCAGCGGTCCGGCGGCCAGATACAGGGGATAATTCCATGGAACGATCACCCCGATAACGCCGAGAGGTTGATAGATGACCTTTGCTTTGGCCGGCTGAAACAGCATGCTGACATGCCTTCGGGATGGTTTCATCCATTTCTTGATGCGTCGGACGGCATACCGGATACATTCCACACTGGGAAAAATTTCAGCCAGAATGGTTTCATCTCTTGAGCGGCAACTGAAATCCTGATTGATGGCGGAAATAATTTTCTCCTGATTCTTGAGCAATGACTGTTTGAGCCGGTTGAGGTTATCGATCCGCTCCAGTGCACTGGGCATTGGATTCCTGCGAAAAGCACTCTGCTGGGCTTCAAAAATACGGTCCATTGTGTTATTCAGCTCCACGGACGACGACTCATTTTGTACTCTGTTGATGTGTATGACGGATTCCTGCATGATGATTCCTCCTTTTTCTCACATGATAAAGCCTTCTATTCATTATGTCAATAATAGCACATCGATTTAAACGGAAATTTACTTGTATTTCTGTTCGTCAGCATGCTACTTTTTCTGTATGAAGCAAAAAATGAAAAATATCTCTGTCCGTTCAAAAATCTGGCTGTCGGATGATACCGGAAAAGTTATTTTTGGTCTGGGACGATTGCGGATGCTGGAATCAATTGAAGAAAACGGATCTATTCATGCTGCGGCAAAAGAACTTGGGATGAGTTACCGTGCGATATGGGGACGGATAAAGGCCTCTGAGGAGCGTCTGGGAGAGCCGCTTCTCCTCCGGAACATCGGGGGACGTTCCGGAGGTGGGTCGGAATTAACCGATTTCGCCAGACAATTGATGCAGCGGTTTAAAAAATTGCACCAGTTGGTTGAAGAATCTTCGGATCAACTGTTCGATGAGTTGATTATCAAAAAATAGTGTACTGATCACACAAATGACTGTGTCAGCGGCCTTTCCTGTATCAGATTTACCCGTTTGACAATATTGGCTTGAATCTCCACCAGCGATTTGGCCGGCTGAATCGCATTTTCCGGACAAAACTGGATACAGTTGAAACAGTCAAAACAGGAATCCGTAAATTTCGGATATGGATCCAGGGCAATGGCCTGAACCGGGCATTCCTCCTCACAAAGACCGCACTGGGAGCAGGCATTGGTATCGATCTTTTTGGGAACAATCATCCATGCTTTTTCCATCCTGCCTTTACACTCTTCTGACATTTCCGGTGATTGATAATCCAGGGTTTCGAGATCAAGATCCTTTATCTCATTGGTTTCAAATCGTGAAACCAGCAGATCCGTCAGTTGAAGAATCTGCTTTTGATCATCCTTATCCGGATGATCTTCTCCGATTGGATGATCCAGATTCCGCATCATGGCGTGAACGGAAGCTACTTTGGCTGCACCGACAATCCGGAATCCTTTTTCGATAAGCGCTTTTCCCATTTGCCAGAGGGCAATACCACTGCAGGCAAGCCCCCAGGTGACAAACGGGATGGCCCATGCATTTTTCATTTTCGGCAGCTTGTGAATAAAATCCATGACCGGCGGAACAGCCATATCCCGATAAACCGGAGAACCGATCAACAGGCATACATTTTCCGTATCCGCAATCTCCTCCATAAAGTCCGGAACCAGCAAATGGTCTGCCAGGTTAAGGGAGGCCACCTGTTGATCGGAACGGGATAACTGCTGCATGAATAAATCCGCTACCAATCGGGTCGACCCATTGGGTGACATAAAAACGACAAAAAATTTCGGTCTCATAATTGCTCCTTAGGGTAATATTTTTCATCATATTATTTTTCGTCCAACACACTTCGAACGGCTTTGGCCAGTTCTGTTACGGTTAATGGTTTCATGATCACCATCTTAATGCCGGTTTCGGAAAGCTGTCTGGCTGTCAGTTCCTGCCTGAACCCTGTACACAGAATAATCGGGATATCGGCTCTGATTTTCAAAATTTCATTCGCCAGCTTTTCTCCGGTCATTTTGGGCATCGTCATATCGGTAATGATCAGATCAAACCGGTCCGGATTATCCCGGAAAATGGCAAGCGCTTCCAGAGGATCAAGCCGGGTTTCAATGGAATAACCCAGCTCGCTCAGCATTTTGCTCCCGATTTCAACCAGATCTTTTTCATCATCCAGAAACAGTATTTTTTCCGTTCCCCGGGGCAGGAGTTTTATTTTCAGTTTCTGAGGTTCTGTTTTTTCTTTTTGGAGACAAGGAAAGTAGACATGAAATGTCGTCCCGGCATGTAAGCGGCTATTCACATCAATGGCTCCCCCATGACTCTGCACAATACCATGAACAACCGACAATCCCAGCCCGGTTCCCTCTCCTACTTCTTTGGTTGTAAAATAAGGATCAAAAATTTTAGGCAGAACATCCGGCGGTATTCCACAACCTGTATCACTCACAGATAATTTAAAATAGTCCCCGGGTTTCAGGTTCGGATAATATAATTTCTGATTCTGATTGAATGCAATGATATCCAAAGTAACCTTGAGTACCCCGCCCTCTTGTCTCATGGAATGACTCGCATTGGTGCAGAGATTCATCAAAACCTGATGAATCTGGGTAGGATCAGCCAGGGCAGTGCCCAGATTGGATTGAATATTCTGTTGGATTTCAATGGTTGTCGGAAGAGAAGCACGCAGCAGTTTCAACGCTTCTTTGATAATCAAGGCAATATCAACCGGTTTTTTTAAAATTTCGCCTTTCCGGCTGAATGCAAGAATCTGCTTGATCAGTTCTTTGGCCCGGGTGCATGCGTATTCGACCTGACCGAGGTATCCCAGAACGGTTTGTTCATCGGTAATATTCATCTGGGATAATTGGGTATATCCGAGGATGGCACTTAAAATATTGTTAAAGTCATGGGCAATTCCTCCGGCAAGGGTTCCAATGGATTCCATCTTCTGGGACTGCTGTAATTGCTGTAATAACGCCTTCTGCTCCGTAATATCACGGATAAAACCCGTAAAAATAATTTCCCCTTCCAGGGTGGTTTTGGTGATGGTTATTTCAACCGGGAATTCGATGCCTTTTGCGTTTACGGCTGTCAATTCAACTCTTTTATCCAGGACAGGGACTTTTCCGGTTTCCAGATATTCAACCCATCCTTTGAAATGCTTTTTCAGTTGAGATTCCGGTATAATCGTTTCCGCCAGTTTTTTCCCGATAATTTCATCTCTTGCAAATCCAAAAGTTTTTTCTGCAGCAGGATTAAACTCGATGATCGTACCTTCATGATCAGTTGTAATGATGCAGTCCACAGAGGTTTTCAGAATCGACCCTTTGAGCAGCTCACTCTTTCGTAATTCCGCTTCCGCTTCTTTCTGCTCATTAATATTAATGATGGCGCCTTCGACAATGTTTTCTTCCGGAACCTGACGGGCTGTGAAGCTTACCCAGATGAGTGATCCGTCCTTTTTCTCGAACTGACTCTGAAAATTCCGTACACGCCCTTTCTGCTCCAGCTCTTTCAGGATCTTTTCACGGTCTTCGGGGATGACATAGTTTTGCGTTGGCTTCCACTTGGATATCAACTCCTCTCTGGTGTACCCAAGAAGATGGGCGCAAAGATCGTTCACATCCAGTATTTTTCCGTCACTCAGGCGGGATCGAAACAGTCCGACCTGGGCATTGTTGAACAACGTCCTGAACCGGTCCTTGCTGGCTCGAAGAGATTGTTCAATCTCAACCCGGTCGGCAATTTCAAGGTTCAGGCTTTTGATGGTCTCATTGAGTGCCCTGGTTCTGGATTCGATCAGGGTTTCCAGATTCTTGCGATTCTGATCCAGTTTGTCCGCAGAAATTTGACGTTCCAGAACATTGCCCACCCATCTCCCCATGAGCCTTACAAAATCACGATCAGACTGGGTAAATGGTTTTTCGGCAGGGGTTGAACCGGAGAAATTCAAGGTGCCGAATATCTTTTTATGAACAACCAGAGGCACCCCGATATAGGTCTCAAAAGGAAGATTGCAACAACAGGGGTGAGAAGCAAATTTGGACGCACTCATATGATGGATAGCGACAACATCTTTTTCAGCCAGTGTCAGTGAACAACAGGTATTTCCCAGCACAGAAACCGGATTTTCCCTGAGAACCGTTTTCCTGGTGTATTGATGGAGAACCGTATAGGTTTCACCATCCACCCTGCTGACAACACCGGTATCCAGCTCCATCATTTCAACACCGGATCGAAGGGTGAGCTCAATCTGTTTTTCAATGGGTAAGGATTGCTCGGATGAAATCGTGTATAATGTTTTTAATCGGGCACGCTCAGAAGCCAGGGACTGTTCGATGAGCCGGCAGCTTAAATTTTTATCTGTAAGAATCTCTACCTGCTCTGTTAATTCAGTAATTTTTTCCTGGAGATGTTTTTTTTCAGGATCAGTCAATTCCATTTTATTTTCAAAAAGTTAATCGCCTATGTAACTGTATTATTGAATAAAAAAAGGTGTATTGCCATAAATAGAGTATGGAGAGAAAATGGGTTTGTGTCAACAAAATAAAGTAAAAAAACCAATCCTTATGGACTGAATTTTTGACTTTTGAAACCGGCTGCTCCAGTAAACGATATCTGTTCCCGGAAAATGGCCCCGGAAAATGGCTTGACATGCAAAAAATTCTGGTATAGGGATTTCATAAATTGGTCAGGATGTAAAGGAAACGATAAACAGATGAACAACATATTTTCAGGCAGCTCCTATTATAGCTATTTTTGGTGGTATTATATCACCGGTCTGCCTGGCTGTATGAACTGATTCTTTAAAAAACATACAAAGCAAAAAAAGCCGTGAGCAGACCGAAGTTCACGGCTTTTTCCTCTTTTGAAAAAAAGGGCCGTGAAAAAAGTTTTCGCGGCCCTTTTTCATTTTTCGGGTTTTTAGATACAGGCTGCTGCGGCATTTGACATAAACCCGCAATTAATTAATTATAAAAATGGATTATCAAAAAGGGGGAGCAGGAAATGACGATCATCGGAAAACAGATCAGGATGGAAAGAATCATCAACCGAAACACCAGGAAAACCGTTATTGTTCCTATGGATCACGGGATTTCGGTAGGGCCGATTCCAGGTGTGATCAACATGAAGGAAGCAGTGCAGAAGGTTGCCGAAGGCGGGGCAAACGCGATTGTGGAGCATAAGGGACTTGTGGGCGAAGGACATCGGCGTGGTGGAAATGATATCGGTCTGATCATTCATATGTCCGCTTCCACCAACCTGTCCCCTTATCCCCATGCAAAAACCCTGGTATGCTCGGTTGAGGAAGCCCTGAAACTGGGTGCGGATGCGGTTTCCATCCATGTGAACCTGGGCAATGGTCAGGAAAAAGAGATGCTTCAGGATTTCGGACGGGTCAGCTACGAAGCCAGAACCTGGGGAATGCCTTTGCTGGCCATGATCTATCCCAGGGGCGACAAAATCAAGGATGAGTATGGGGTGGATGTAATCAAACATGCAGCCAGGGTCGGCGATGAGATAGGCGCGGACATTGTCAAGGTTTCCTATACCGGCAGTCCGGAATCCTTCCGGGAAGTGGTGGAAGGCTGTTCCATACCAGTGGTGATTGCAGGCGGGGCAAAAATGGATTCTGATAAAGATATTCTGGAGATGGTCAAAGGTTCCATTGATGCAGGCGGAGCCGGTGTTTCCATTGGCCGGAATGTATTCCAGCATGCAGACCCGAGCAGGATGGTACGGGCGATTTCCCATATTGTTCATGAAGGCGGAACTGTTGAAGAAGGATTGAAAATACTGGGGGCCGGTTGATTTTTGTTAACCGGGCAACCAAATCTGCTGTTTGACGGATCTGTCGATTCCCTCCTTTTCTTCAATCAATTCCCCCCTTGAGGGGGGATTAAGGGGGGTGTTTGGCAGGATGGATTTTCTGGTTGTGTTTTGGTTGGTGTGACAACACCCCCCTGGCCCCCCTCAAGGGGGGAATATTTTATTGCCATCCCTCAAGGGGGAATATTTGTTATTATTCCTCAAAGGGAAATAGTAATTGCGGAGGAAACAAAGAATGCGAAAGATATGGGTGAAGGTAGACCCGTGGGACAAGAAACTGGTGACAACCGCCCTGGAAGGCGGTGCAGATGCGATCATGGTGCCGAATGGGTATTCGGACAAGGTCAAGGAGCTTGGCCGGATCACTACCATCTCGGAGGACGGAGATTTGAAGCCGGGCAAGGATGTAGTGTTCTTTACCATCACCAGCGGAAAAGACGAGGAGGAGATTGTCAAGCTTACCAAAAGCAAACAGGTGATTCTCCAGTGTACGGACTGGACCATCATCCCGCTTGAAAATCTGATTGCCAAAGGAGCCAATGTCATCACCCAGGTAGAATGCCTGGAAGAAGCGGAAACCGCCTGCGGTATTCTTGAAATCGGGGTCAGCCATCTCCTGATCCATACGACCGATGCCCTTGAACTGAAAAAGTGTCTTTCCTGTCTGCGGGAAGAAGGAGAAAAAACGCCGCTGCAGATTGCCGAAGTCATCGAAGTCAAGCCGGTAGGAATGGGCGACCGGGTATGTGTGGATACCTGCACTTCCATGAATATCGGTGAAGGTATGCTGGTAGGAAACAGCAGCAGTGTATTATTTCTGGTTCATGCGGAAAGTATTTCCAATCCGTATGTATCCCCTCGCCCGTTTCGCGTGAACGCAGGTGCGGTTCATGCCTACACTCGTGTTCCCGGAGGAAAGACACGCTATCTGTCGGAACTGGAATCCGGCGATCAGATTTTAATTACGGATTATCAAGGGAAAACCACGGTGGGAATTGTCGGCCGCCTCAAGATTGAAAAGCGGCCCATGATGCTTCTCAAGGCAAAAGTCGGAGACAAAGAGGCCACCACCATTCTCCAGAATGCGGAAACCATAAGGTTGACCGATCCTTCCGGAAAACCGGTTTCCGTGGTTGCTCTGAAACCCGGGGATAAAATCCTGGCAGCGGTGGAACAGGGCGGACGGCATTTTGGACATAAAATCGAAGAAACCATTACGGAGAAATAAACAGAGGGCAAGATGGCAGATAATCATGAATCCCTGTTGAATTCGTTCCAATCCATTGATGAACAGATACTGGAACTTATCAACAAGCGGCTTGAGGTTTCTGAAAGACTGGGTCTGCTGCGTCAGATGGACGACAATGCAGATGTCAACCTGCTTTCAGAAGAAGAGAAAATTATTCATCGGCTTCTGGAACAAAATACCGGGCCACTGAATCCAAAAGATTTGCGCCTGCTGTTTCATGAAATTTTCAGTCTGTCCAGGGATGTTCATCGACCCAGAAAAATCAGCTACCTGGGACCGGAAGCAACCTTTACCCACATTGCGGCCATGACCCATTTCGGGAGATCCGCGTCTTATCTTCCCCAGCTCAGCATCCGGGATGTGTTTATCGAGGTGGAAAAAAAGCGGTGCGACTTTGGCGTGGTTCCGGTGGAGAACTCCATTGAGGGTTCCGTCAACTACACCCTGGATCTTTTTTTTGAATCCAGCATGAAAATCTGTGCGGAAAAATATCAGACCATCTCCCATGACCTGCTGTCTAAATCCGGAAAGCTTGAGGATATCGAGGTGGTGTATTCCCATCCCCAGCCCATTGCCCAGTGCAGGGTATGGCTCCGGAAAAATCTTCCCAAGGCAAGACTGGAGGAATGCAGCAGCACCTCTTTCGCAGCCCAGAAAGTGGGAAATATGAATCATGCCGCAGCCATTGCCAGCAGCGAAGCCGCCGGAATTTACAATCTGAATGTAGTGGCATCCAGGATTGAGGATCATTCCAACAATACCACCCGGTTTCTGGTGATCGGAAAGAAAGAGATGCCTCCTACGGGAAACGACAAAACCTCCCTGATGTTTGCCGCTGCCCATGTGCCGGGGTCTTTGTATAAAAGCCTGGCACCCATTGCCGAGGCACAGCTCAACATGATGAAGCTGGAGTCCAGACCCAGCAAGCATGAAAACTGGAGTTATTTTTTCTTTGTGGATCTGGAAGGACACCTGGAGGATAAAAAAGTACAGGAGACAATCGCCCGGATGAAGGAGCAGTGTTTGTTTTTAAAGGTGCTGGGGTCGTATCCGAAGTCTGTGGAGGTGTGAGGAAAGAATAACACCCCACCTGCCCCCCTCAAGGGGGGAATTGTTGGCTGTACCCCCACTTAAGGCGTCATTTTAAGGTTGACTTTGCCCTGAATTACTCAAGGGGGGATTTTTGATAGTTCTTCCATTATTATTCCCCCCTTGAGGGGGGTAGGGGGGTGTAACCCTTTGAGGGAGTGAATAAAATGTATTTATCTAAAAGGGAGGAACACCCATGAAACCAAATACAAAAACATCCTTATACGGCGTGATCGGAAACCCCATTGAACACAGCCTGAGTCCGGTGATGCACAATCGTGCGTTTATGGAAACCGGCTATAACGGAGCCTATCTTGCCTTTCATGTCACGAATCTTGAATCCGCCATTGCCGGTGTAAGGGGACTTGGCGTGAAAGGTCTGAGTGTGACCATACCCCATAAGGTCGCTGTCATGGATCTTCTGGACGAAATCGATGACATGGCCTTGAAGATCGGTGCTGTTAATACGGTAGTGAACCAGGAAGGAAAACTGTACGGATACAATACCGACTGTCTGGGAGCGATCAACGCCCTTCTGGAAAAAACAGAGATCCGCGGGAAAAATGTTGTGATGATCGGGGCCGGAGGCGCGGCGCGGGCCATCGGGTTTGGAATTATGACCAATGGCGGAAATCTCACGATCCTCAATATCCTGGAGGATGAAGGAACCCGATTGTCTAAGGATCTCTCTGTCCCCTACTATCCCCTTTCCGAATTCAGCCGGTTTGACTATGATATCCTGATTCATGCCACTCCTGTCGGGATGTCTCCCAATGTCGAAAAAATGCCGGTGAACCGGAAAGATCTGAAACCAAACCGGGTGGTGATGGATATCATCTATAACCCATTGCAGACCAGACTGCTTTCAGAATCCGGGAAAATCGGATGCACAACCGTGGACGGAGTTTCCATGTTTGTCTACCAGGGAGTGGCCCAGTTCGAGATGTGGACCGGGAAAAAGGCTCCGGTAGATATCATGCGGAATGTCGTACTCAAGGCTCTTGGAGAATAACAAGAAGATGATTACAATCAGGACGGGAAAAATCAGAAATACCACTGTCATGGTTCCGGGGTCTAAAAGCTATACCCACCGGCTTCTCATCGCGGCAGCGCTTTCCGATGGAAAATGTCAGATCGAAAATATACTGAGAAGTGAAGATACCCTGCTCACCCTTGGCGCACTGAAGCAGATGGGAATTCAGGTAAAAGACAACGGTGATAGCGTCGAACTGACTGGTCTGGACGGAAAGTTCAAACCTTGTGGTGAGCCCATTTACCTCGCGAATTCAGGAACCTCC
>CAMBQS010000079.1 GCA_945870015.1 Desulfocicer vacuolatum DSM 3385 | reverse complement strand
GTGCAAAAATCTGTGCCCCAATCCTCAATCCATCTGCCGGAGTGGTTGAGAAATTGATCCCCATTTCATTGAATTCAAAAGAACCATCCTCTGTTTTAATCCCGGAATAATCATACTCGGTTGACTGAATATACCCCTGGGAAATAAATCCATGAATTGCAACATCGCTGAACCCTTCCAAGGCAGAAACAGCCCCAACAGGAGCAAGACTCAAACATATAAACAACAGAATAATAATTTTTTTCATCAGATTCACCTCCTTAGTTCACGGTAATGGTTTTTACATTTTTTAATGCCGCATCTGTGCTCACATACCCGACAGCTCCACTGGTTTCTGAAACAAATTGAATGAGCTCTTCATCGGTTTTAAATGTTTTTGGTTTCTGTCCTTTTCCTGTAAAAACCATTTTCCTCCAATAATTTCTGAATTGTGAAGAAGTGCGGTTTATATATGTCTTTAAAAACTCTTCATGAATATCTGTTTCACTTGTGGCAAAATTGATACTGGAGTTATCCGGCCACTTTGCCATTGTGCCAAGGAATATATTCTGAATATCCTCCTTGTTCAAAGATTCCTGTGCCACGCTGTTATTGGCGATAATCACCACTTTTGCGAAAGCCGGTACAACAAAAACAACACCCAAGGCACAGAATAACAATATGAAAATCAAAATTTTTTTCACTGTATAGCCTCCTTTGTTAAAATTATTGGAAATGAACATTGCCAGGATTGCTGACAGATAAATAACAGATGGATAAAGCGGGGATGATTGGATACCATTCGATCTTGTGGGCTGGTCATAGACTTCCAAAAATTAATGTTTATACTTGAAAAATCTATACTTTCTTTCATGAGGTCAAAAAGTACTTATTTGAATATCTGCGGCATGTCAATCCCTTAATTATCCACAAAGTTCTACCTGCTATTTTTTGCGGTTGGATCAATCTCCTCTTTCAGCATACAACATGCAATCCTATGTTCAGATGTTCCATCTTTTTTATAAACCAGGTTCTCCGGTTGAATCAGTTTATTCATCACACAACCTTCTGATATGGTCAGTTCAAAAAGATCCGTTTCATTAATTCTGGGTGTTTTGACCAGAACATTGTTGACAAAGGAAAAACCATGTATGGGGAAATCCTCGCAAAGCGGGCATTTATAAACTCTGCCATTGGGAAAAATAAAATAGTTGTCTGCAACGATCCCGGCGCACTCAAAGGTCTCTTCCGGAGATAAAAAGACTTTGGGATAAGTGGTAATGATTCCCCGGCTTGCCGTGTCCAGTGCCACCTCTGGAATTTTCTCCAGCCACTCTTTTTTGGAAACCTGCACATCACCGGCGTTTTCTTTTCCGGAATTGCCGCGCATGCCAATCACCTGAATAAAAAATCTTTTGATTCCCATGGCTTCGATCAGAGGCGGCATCAGGGGCAGTTCATGAATATTGGTCCGGCTGACGGTATAGATCAGGCTTGTATGAAAACCAAGGGAAACCGCTTCTTTTATTCCTTTTATGCAGGTTTGATAAACCCCTTTCCCGCGAATCTGATCGTTTGTCTCTTCCGTGGCACCATCCAGACTGAAGCTCAGAAAATCGATATCAGACGGTGACACCTTCTTCAGAAAATCATGAAATAAAAATCCGTTTGTATCAATGGTTATGGATTTGTACCCGATGGCCCGGGCTCTTTTTACAGCCCTGGGCAGATCCGGATGCATTGTGGGTTCTCCTCCTAAAAAAATCACATTGGCAGACCGACTTTTCTCCATGAAGGCGCAAAGCCAATTCTCGATCACATCAATGGGAAGGGTTTGGGTTCCATGTTCATGCGGATTGATGTAACAATGCGTGCATCTCAGGTTACAACGGGTCAATATGTGAAAAAAAACATTAATGGATTTTTTTGAAAACGATACGGTTTTTTTTATCATGAAATCCATCGGGTCTGAAATGGATGTTTCAAAAAAAATACCGGCTTCAGACCGGTATTTATCATACTGTGATAGAATGCCTCTTATTTAATAATGGTACGCGTAAGAATCTTTGTTTTTCTTTCCTTGGACTGCTCTTTTTTTGCCTGGTTCAGTTCCGCCTTGGCTTTCACAAGCTCATCATTGGTTAAACGAAGGCGAAGCGACATATATTCCGCAAAAATTCGATATAACAGCAGCAGAAAATCCAGCTTTTTTTCATCTGAAGACAGTTTCTCCTGAGCCGAAGTATCCACAGCAAGACAGACGGTCGGACCATCTGCATAAACAGATGCCGAACGGCTGAGACTATCGATGATTCTCATCTCACCAAAAATCTCGCCCTTCTTGTCTATCTTTATGATTTCATGTCCTTCCTTTTTGACCGTGATCTTGCCCTTTAATAAAAAATACAACCAGGGATCCCGATCTCCTTCCTGGATAATGGCTTCACCATCATTATACTCCCTGATTTTACTCAATCGTAAAAGTTTTGCCAGGTTTTTAATCTCAAAATGCTTTAACCCGGGAATATCCAAAAGCCTTTGAATATTCTGCATATTGTCTTTCAAGTATTTTGATTCAATCATTAGAACCTCCAAGGATTCGTCATTTCACTTGATTCGACTATATATTTAAGTATTTATAAAAAGTCAATTAGCAAATGAAAAGACCGATAAAGATTTAAAACCGCGGCTTGTTCACTTCAGCAGTTTATCTCGAGACAATCCTTGGTCAGAGTATCATCAAAAGAAACCGGATAACAACCATCAAAACAGGCTTTGCAGAAACTGTCGTTCTCGTTATCTGCTCCGGTTGATTCAAGAAGGCCTTCAAGGGAAAGATAATGGAGTGAATCCAGACCCAGGAATTTCCGCAATTCTTCAACTGTTTTTTTCGCGGCGATCAACTCACCCTTGGTAGAAAAATCGATTCCATAATGGCATGGAAACCGATGAGGCGGACAGGAAATCCGCATGTGTACATGTTTGACACCCAGTTCCCGAAGCGCTTTCACCCTGGTACGGGCGGTTGTCCCCCGGATAATGGAATCCTCTATGATAATAATGTCCTTGCCTTTTAGAATTTCCTTTACTGGATTCAATTTCACCCGCACCCCAAAATCCCGCATGTTCTGTGTGGGCTGGATAAAGGTCCGTCCCACATAGTGATTTCGTATCATACCAAGATCAAACGGGATTCCGGACTCCTCTGCGTAACCAAGCGCTGCATAATTGCCGGAGTCTGGAAATGGCATCACCAGATCCGCGTCCACCGGAGCTTCTTTTGCAAGCTGCCGTCCGTTTTTCTTTCGGGTGATATATACGTTTTTCCCAAAAAAAGTACTGTCCGGCCTGGCAAAATAGATATGTTCAAATATGCAGAACGCTCGTTTGACCGGATTTTGCGGTTTTATGCTCCGGATTCCGTCCTTGTAAATGATCACAATTTCGCCGGGATCAAGTTCACGGATAAATTCCGCCTGAAGAAGATCCAATGCACAACTCTCTGATGCAAGTATATAATGGCCATTCAGGCATCCTAGACAAAGAGGACGAAATCCATGCGGGTCTTTGATTCCGATCAATTCCCCCTTTCCTGTAAGCACCACAAAAGAGTAAGCCCCTTTCAATAACTCTACGGTTTTCATCAGGGCGCCTTCCAGCCCATATTTCAAATTCTTGATAAACACATGAATTGCAACCTCACTATCCATGGTTGTTTGAAAAATTGAGCCCTCTTCCTCAAACTGATTCTTCAGAATATGTGCATTAACGAGGTTTCCGTTGTGGGCAACCGCATAGGATTTCCCCCGGTGATGGACAACAAAAGGCTGGGCATTGGACAGAATCGAACTTCCGGTTGTTGAATACCGGACATGACCAATGGCGGATCCGCCCTGAAGTTGTTCCAGGTGGTCAATATCAAAAACTTCCGGAACAAGCCCCATGCCTTTATGTGCGGTTATGGCTTTTTCCCTGGCAACAGCGATACCGGCACTCTCCTGCCCCCGATGTTGAAGGGCATACAGCCCGAAATAGGTTAATTTAGCCGCCTCAGCATGATCGTAAATACCGAAGATGCCACACTCTTCCCGAGGTCTTTCCGGATGATGGTTCATTTTAAATATGATACTCCTGAATAGTTTTGACAGTCATTTCCATTTTTTTCATTGCGGTAATCCCTTTACAGATGGCGATGGCTCCGGCAATGGTTGTGGTGTAGGGAATGGAATACTTGAGGGCTGCTCTTCGGATAAGGTAACCATCATTGCGGGGTTCATCACCGGTTCCTGTATTGATAATCAATTGAATTTCACCATTGGTAATGGCATCCACTACATGAGGTCTTCCTATGGAGACTTTATTAATTTTTATATTTTCAATATTGTTTTTTTCCAGAAACCCGGATGTGCCGCTTGTAGCCACAATCCGGAAACCCAGATGAAAGAACTGCGCTGCTACCGATAAAACAGCTTGCTTGTCTTTGTTCTGAACACTGATAAAGACCGTTCCCTCTACCGGAAGATTTTGACGGGCACCCAGTTGTGCCTTGGCAAATGCAGATCCGAAATCTTTGTCAATGCCCATTACTTCTCCGGTGGACTTCATCTCCGGTCCCAACAGCGTATCCACATCCGGAAACCGGTCAAAGGGAAGTACAGCTTCCTTGACCGAAATATGCGATGTAACGATCTCTTTTGTAAAACCCAGCTCCTGAAGCGATTTGCCCAGCATCACTTTGGTGGCCAGCTTGGCCAGAGGAATACCGGTTGCCTTGCTCACAAACGGAATGGTTCTGGATGCCCTTGGATTCACTTCAATGACGTACAACCGGCCATCTTTAATTGCATATTGAACATTCATCAACCCGATGATATTCAGTTCAGCAGCCATTGCCTTTGTGGCTTTTGCAATTTCGTCGAGGGATTTTTGTTCAACATTTACCGGCGGAAGAATACAGGCGGAATCCCCTGAATGGATGCCGGCTTCTTCAATATGCTCCATGATGCCACCGATAATGGTTGTTGTTCCATCGGAAATGGCATCCACATCCAATTCAACTGCCTCTTCCAGGAATTTATCAATCAATACCGGATGCCCCGGAGAGGCCTCAATAGCTATCCGGGTATAGTTTTCAAGTTCCGGACGATTATAAACAATTTTCATGGCACGGCCTCCCAATACATAAGAAGGACGTACGATCACCGGATATCCAATCTTCTCTGCAATCGCAGCAGCCTCTTCAGCATTTGTCGCTGTTCCATTGTCCGGCTGAACCAGATTCAGTTTTTTCAACATGGCTTGAAACAGTTTCCGATCCTCCGCGCGGTCGATGCTTTCCGGCTGTGTTCCCAGGATGGGCACACCTGCCTTGTGCAATGGAACGGAAAGATTTAAAGGCGTTTGACCACCAAACTGAACAATCACTCCATCTGGTTTTTCTTTCTCAATGATGTGCAAAACATCTTCCTGGGTCAATGGCTCAAAATACAACTTATCCGATGTGTCATAGTCTGTGCTTACGGTTTCCGGGTTGCTGTTCACCATGATGCTTTCCACTCCTTCTTCACGCAACGCAAAGGACGCATGGACACAGCAGTAGTCGAACTCAATACCCTGACCGATCCGGTTCGGGCCGCCTCCCAGAATCATTACC
Source organism: Desulfocicer vacuolatum DSM 3385 (assembly GCA_945870015.1). Lineage (GTDB taxonomy): Bacteria > Desulfobacterota > Desulfobacteria > Desulfobacterales > SURF-7 > QZKS01. Next base: position 5,262 of record CAMBQS010000079.1, on the reverse strand, counting down.
TTTTTTTTGTCGGAAACACGGGCTTCACATTCCGTTTCATAGGTGGAGTAGTAATAAGGTGTGGCAGCCTTGAACTCTGCGGCGCACGTATCAACCAGTTTATAGACCGGCTTTATCCGGGCAATTGTTCTCTGTTCCTGAATATCCTTTACTGTTTTGCCGGTAAGGTTTGCCAGTTGAATATCGGAAAATCCATATGACTTGGCCTGAAAAAGCAGTTCATCGGAAATCTTTTTTCCTTTTTTGCTTCTGGATATCTTCTTTTCAAGCTCAACAATCTGATGGATCTGATTCAGGAACCAGGGATCGATCATGGTGCGTTCATAGATAATCTCCATTGGAATATCGGCAAGAAGCGCCTCTCTCAGATAAAACAATCGCTGTGAATTGGGTGTAGCCAGCTTTTTCATGATCTCCGATTCACTTGGGGGGCCTTGAAAAAGATCCGCATGATCCTTCCCATCTGAACCCAGACCATGCCTTCCGGTTTCCAAAGAGCGAATCCCTTTCTGAAGCGCTTCCTTAAAGGTCCTGCCGATGGCCATTGTCTCACCAACAGACTTCATGGATGTGGTCAGATAATCCTCTGTTTCCGGAAACTTTTCAAATGTCCATCGGGGAATCTTGACCACACAATAATCCAGGGTCGGTTCAAAGGAGGCCAGTGTTTCCCCGGTAATATCATTGGGAATTTCATCAAGTGTATACCCGACTGCCAGCTTTGCGGCAATTTTCGCAATGGGAAATCCAGTTGCCTTGGATGCCAGGGCAGAGCTTCTGGAAACCCTTGGATTCATTTCCACCACGATCATTTCCCCATTCTTGGGATTGACCGCAAATTGCACATTGGACCCGCCGGTATCCACGCCGATTTCCCGGATAATGGCAATGGACGCGTCCCGCATTGTCTGATATTCCCGATCCGTTAACGTCTGGATCGGCGCAACCGTAATACTGTCACCGGTATGAATCCCCATGGGATCCATGTTTTCAATGGAGCAGATAATGACCACATTATCCTTGTGATCCCGCATCACTTCCAGTTCATACTCTTTCCAGCCCAGTACGGATTCTTCCAGCATGATTTGGGTGATCAGGCTGGCATCCAGACCGGCTTTTGCCATCACCTCAAGATCCTCTTTGTTATAAGCAACTCCTCCGCCTGTACCGCCCAAGGTAAAGCTGGGTCTTACAATGATCGGAAAACCGATTTTCTCTGCAATCTCCCTCACTTCTTCCATGGTCGTGGCAATACCGCTTTCCGGAATGCGAAGATTGATTTTATTCATCGCTTTCCGGAACAGATCCCGATCTTCCGCCTTGTTGATGGATTCAATGGAAGCGCCAATCATCTCGACATTATATTTTTCGAGTACTCCCATTCTGGCGACCTCTACCGCTGTGTTCAAACCGGTTTGGCCGCCAAGTGTCGGCAACAATGCATCCGGACGCTCTCTTTGAATGATTTTTTCAACAATTTGTGGCGTTATCGGTTCAATATACGTAGCCTCGGCCATTTCCGGATCTGTCATGATTGTGGCTGGATTGCTGTTCACCAGCACAACCTCAAAGCCTTCCTCTCGCAGTGCCTTGCATGCCTGGGTTCCGGAATAATCAAATTCACAGGCCTGGCTGATGATAATCGGACCGGCTCCGATAATCATAATTTTTTTCAAATCAGATCGTTTTGGCATATTGTTGTTTTTTCACCCAGAGCAGATGATCTGAAAAATCAGACCGCACTCCATTTTTCCATCATCTTTATAAAATTATTAAACAGATAGCGTGCATCATGAGGGCCTGGCGCTGCTTCGGGATGATACTGGACGGCAAACAAAGGATATTCCTTATGCTGAAATCCTTCAAAAGTGTTGTCATTCAGATTGATATGCGTCAGCTCTATGTTTTTTCCAATCATGCTGTCTGTGTCTACGGCAAACCCGTGGTTCTGAGCGGTAATTTCAACCTTTCCGGTTATTAAATTTTTTACCGGTTGGTTTCCGCCTCTGTGTCCGAATTTAAGCTTAAAGGTCCTTCCCCCCAAAGCCAGCCCAAGGATCTGGTTCCCGAGACAGATTCCAAATATCGGATATTGTCCGATCAGGGCTTTTGCAGATTCGATCGCATAGGTTAAGGGTTCCGGGTCACCTGGTCCATTGGATAAAAATATTCCATCCGGTTGATAGGAACGTATCTTATCCAATGAAAAGGTTGCAGGCACAACAAGCACTTCACATCCTTCTGCTTCAAGAGATCGCAAAATATTATATTTTATACCAAAATCAAAAGCGACAACCGAGTATTTTGTTTCCTTTGATTTCCAGATATCCGAACCAGCTTCCAGCTCCCCATTTTCGAGCCATACCGGCTTCCCATTTTCCCAAAAATAGGGGCTGCTGGTTGTCACTTCCCTTACAAGATCCTGGCCGGTCATACTGGGTATGGCTCTTGCTTTTTCAATCAGAGAGGCAGGGTTTAAATCTGTTGTGGAAATAAATGCCCGCATGGCACCTGTTTTTCGAATATGTCTGGTCAGGGCACGGGTATCGAAATTTTCGACCCCGAGTACTCCCTGTTTCTTGAGATACTCCGCCAGACTTTCTGTGGCTCTGAAGTTGCTTGGAAATTCCTGATACTCCTTCATCAAAAACGCTGATACCTGAATCCGGTCTGATTCCGCATCTTCGGGATTCACACCATAATTCCCAATCAGCGGATAGGTCATCGTTACCATCTGCCCCCGGTAGGATGGATCTGTCAGAATCTCCTGATAACCGGACATGCTGGTATTAAAAACAACCTCTCCCGAAGTTTCACCCGTTCCCGTAAAACTGGTACATGGAAATGTGCGGCCATCTTCCAGTGCGATCAGTGCGTTAACTCTCTCCATATATCAAACGATCCCTACAAAGGTTTGCTCACGAATGAACAGATGATTGAAACAATCCTACACCCATTAACACATATCTGCATCAAATCAATAAAAAGATTTTATTACCCCATGGGATAATTTTCCGTTAGAAACCAGATTCCACAAGGACAAGCTCCTGCGCAAAAACCACATCCAATGCACCGGGAATCATCCACGACATATTCATATGAACCATTTCCAAGATCTTTTCGGCTGATGGCTGCCTGCGGGCAGATTGAGATACAGATACCGCAGTCTCTGCAATTCCCACAGGAAGAACATTGGGCTCCGCAATGGTCCACATCATCAAAACAGGTGATGCGCGGATCAAAATATTCCAGGCGGATTCGATCTGTATCAATCATAACGCTCTTTTCAAGAGCCGGCTCCTGACCTTTCAGTATCTTATTGATGGCTTCAGCGGCTTTTCGGCCGGCACCGATGGCATCGGTCAGAAGTCCGGGCTTTACAATATCGCCCACCGCAAATATTTTGGAATCCGAGGTCCGATAAAATGAGTCCACCTTGATAAACCCGCGATCCGTTTCAACACTTTCCGGCAGAAAATCCGTATCCGGAACATCCCCGATGGAAATCACAACCGTATCTGCTTCCAGCAATTCTCCGGTTGTCAGCAGAACACCCTTTTCTGTAATTTCCTGAGTAAAGCAGGGCCATTTGAAAACAGCACCGTATGCTTCTGCTTCTTCTCTCTCTTTTCCAAAGGATGCCGGTTTTTGAACATCAATGAGCGTAAGCGTTTCCGCTCCTAAACGACCGGCCTCGGTTGCAACATCACATCCTACGTTTCCAGCCCCGATAATAACAACTTTTTTGCCGGGATGAATATCATTATTTTTAGCGCGTGCCAGGAAATCCATGGCCGTAATCATGCGCTCTTTTCCCGGGACAGGGAGTATTCTCGGTTTATTCGCTCCTGCAGCGACCACCAGAAAATCATAATCCCCCCTTAATCTTTCTGTTTCCTTTTTTCCAAGCTTCTGTTTCAAATGAATATGGGGAATCACACTGGATATCCGTTCAAGCTCCGCAGTCAGAACCTCCTTTGGAATCCGGCTTTCCGGAATCACCGAAGCGATCTTTCCGCCAATGGTTTTTTCCATATCATAAATCACTGCCTCATGTCCGCTCTTTCGAAGCTGCCAGGCAATTGAAATCCCTGCCGGGCCTCCACCGATAACCGCTATTTTTTTGCCGCTCAGTACGGGAAATTCGGGCATTTTTGCATGGATGCTGGCTCTTCCCAGCTTTGTAATATCAATGGGCATCATGGATAAAATCTGACGTGTACAGGCCTGCATGCAGGGATTGGGGCAGAGATATCCGCAAATGGTGGCTGGAAATGGCGTGTATTCCAGCGCAAGATCCACAGCCTCATCAATACGACCCTCCCGGACAAGCCGCCATCTTTCATGAACCGGAATCCCGGACGGACATGTTCCTTCACAGGGTGCCTTATATTTCTGATTTTCCCAGACCGGAACAAATCGTCTGAGTTCACCGGTAGTGATTAAGGGAATCTGACTTCTGTCCAGGGTTGTCAAATCCCCGATCACACCTCCTGTACCAAGTTCTTTGTCCCAGATGTCGGCTCGAAAGGATGTCATTGACCTTTTCTGCATACCGCCCTTTTCCTGCGGCGAACGGGCAACCAGCAGTTGCCATTCTTCTCTTTTCAATAGACTTTCCAGGGTATCTTCCCTGTGAATCTGTGCCAGATATTCCTTCAGATTTTCCGTAAGCCAGTTCCAATCCTCATCTGAAACCGGTATCTGTTTCGCGTCTGCATTACTGTATCCTTTATGAGGGCCGCGAAAAAACAGCTTACCACCTACCATTCCAACCAGGGGCCGGTATCCGAGAATATTCTGTGGTGTCTGGGGATCGATACCGCAAATAACCGCAATCCCTCCGGCCATGAACTCACCAAAGTAGTCTCCGGCTGATCCCAAAACCCAGATTTCAGGGGGAGCAAACCGAGGGTTGCTTTTGGTCATGGTCATTCCACGAGCACCGATATTTCCGGCAACATAGACCTTCCCCTGGGCCATGGCATTGGCCAGACCGTTTCCTGCATTTCCATGAACAATAATTTTTGAGCCTGCATTCAACCAGCCCACATCATCCGAAGCCGGCCCCATTATTTCAATAACCGTATTGGGGAACCCGAGAGATCCGGCCCGCTGACCGGTATGGCCGGTAATTTTGACATGTACGGACGCATCTCCTGCTTTCCATAACCGGCCGCCGATACCATGCTGACCAAAAGCATTCACCTCAATCAAGCGCTCTCCACGTTCAACTGCAGCCTGGATTCTTTCTTCAAGAAT
>CAMBQS010000078.1 GCA_945870015.1 Desulfocicer vacuolatum DSM 3385 | reverse complement strand
TATAAAATTGACAGAATGCTGATTCAGATGAAACTTGCGGGTTGTTTCAATGGATTGGCCGGCCTTGCTCTGGGTTCTTTTGAAGATTGCGGATCGCTGGAAGGGGTTTACCGGATTGTAGAAAACATTTTCAAAGATTTTTCTTTTCCCGTATTAGCCGGATTTGAAATCGGGCATGGCAAGACCAATATAACATTTCCAGTGGGGTTGAAAGCCACCCTGGATGCGGATAACCATATGCTGATCTATCATTCTTCTGCAATTAAATGATGTGTGCCTGGATTGATACGGGTAATCAGATGATGAAGTCTGTCGATGCCGTAATGAAAACGGCTGTTGAGGAAGGTGTTTTCCCCGGCGGTGTCCTGCTGGTTTCCAGGAAAGAGGATATCCTGTTTCATGAAGCTTACGGAAAGGCGGATATTTTTATCGGCAAGGACGTAACAGTGGATACCGTGTTTGATCTGGCTTCATTGACCAAACCGCTGGCAACCACATTGTCCATCATGAAACTGGAAGAACAGCAGAAGCTGTCGCTGGATCAGACGCTTGGAGAGATTATTGAACATTTCAGGGGAAAGGATAAGGCTGCTATAACAGTCAGGCATTTGTTGAATCATACTTCAGGTCTGCCGGATTACAAACCCTATTTTGAGCAGATAAGATTCCTTCCTAAGCCGGAAAGAAAAAGGAGATTCCGGGAGCTGTTGAGCGATGAGACGCTGGTCTGTCCCATTGGCATGAAAACCCTTTACAGCGATATCGGGTTTATGATTTTATCCTGGATTATTGAAACGGTTTCCGGTAAACGGCTGGATCATTTTGTGAGGGATGAAATTTATCAGCCCGCAGGTCTTCAAGAACTTTTTTTTATTGATCTTGATATAGTTGGCCAGAAGGTTCATAATCATTCCAAACATTTTGCTTCAACGGAAAATTGTCCATGGAGAAAAAAGGTTCTCATCGGTGAGGTACATGATGATAATGCTTTTGTTGCCGGGGGAGTGGAAGGGCATGCCGGTCTGTTTGGAACAGCCAGAGAGGTGGGACGACTGCTGATAATGTTGCAGATGCAATTTCATGGGCATCCGGCAAGCTGGGTCCTGGATTCAAAAACAATCCGGCAATATTTAAAAAAAACCGGAGAGAATGAACGGGCATTGGGTTTTGATACGCCCAGTCCTGCTGATTCAAGCAGCGGTCATTTTTTTTCCAAAAAAACAGTCGGTCATCTTGGTTTCACGGGGACCTCTTTCTGGATGGATCTGGAAAAAGAGATCAACGTGGTTTTGCTGACAAACCGGGTGCACCCTTCAAGGGAAAATATCAGGATACGGGCATTTCGGCCGATAATACATGATATGATCATGAAAAATATTTGATATCGATCATTTAATCATTTTTCTCCTTGTAATAAAAAACTATTTTTGGTAGCGATGCCTTAATAATAATCGATATCTCGTAGGTGATATTGTACATTTGAGTGGCTGATGGATGTATATCCTTCATATTCAGACTTTTAGAAAAAAACAAACCAAACGAAAAGCACTTATACATGTGCAGAAATGAGGTGTCATGAATTCATTTTTGGATTCTATTCTGGGTTTATTTTCAAACGACCTGGCAATTGATTTGGGAACTGCAAACACACTGGTCTATGTCAAAGGAAAAGGCATTGTATTGAGCGAACCATCTGTTGTGGCAGTCCGGACAGACAATCGATATAAAAATAAAGTTCTTGCCGTAGGGCTTGAAGCCAAAAAAATGCTGGGGAGGACGCCGGGCAATATTGTAGCCATCCGTCCCATGAGAGATGGTGTGATCGCCGATTTTGAAGTGACCGAGGCGATGCTCAAACACTTTATCCGTAAGGTTCATAACCGCAGAACATTTGTCCGTCCACGGATTATCATCGCGGTACCTTCCGGGATTACACAGGTTGAAAAACGCGCTGTGAAAGAATCGGCGGAATCAGCCGGAGCCAGGGAGGTGTTTTTACTCGAAGAACCCATGGCAGCCGCTATCGGTGCCGGCCTTCCGATTACCGAACCGACTTGTAGCATGGTGGTTGATATCGGCGGCGGTACAACAGAGGTTGCAGTGATTTCTCTGGCAGGGATTGTATACAGTTGCTCTCTTCGCGTCGCGGGTGACAAAATGGATGCAGCCATCTCTCAATATATCAAACGCAAGTATAATCTTTTGATTGGTGAAAGAACCGCGGAGATTATCAAAACAACCATCGGAAATGCCTACCCGGATGCCCAGAATCTGGAAACCATAGAAGTAAAAGGCCGGGATCTTGTTTCCGGTATCCCAAAAATTCTTGCGATTGACTCGGAAGAGATTCGCGTGGCCATCTCAGAACAGATTGATGCGATTGTTGAAACGGTCAAAATCGCTCTTGAGCAGACACCACCGGAACTGGCTGCTGATATTGTCGATAGCGGAATCGTATTGACCGGAGGCGGAGCTTTATTGAAGAATCTCGATAAACTATTGCGGGAAGAAACCGGACTGCCCATTACGGTTACAGATGATCCGCTGTCAACGGTCGCATTGGGATCAGGGATGGCCCTCGATAGTATTGACATACTAAGACAGGTCATGATTCGATAATTTCATGTTTTCAAGAAGAATGGTGTTCGTCATTGCAGGTGCTTTTTTTGTTTTCTGTTCTGTTATTCTGATTTCTGTTTCAGACAAACATCCGGATGCAACAGAAGGAATCAGCAGTGTGCCCATATCTATCATTTCGCCCTTTCAGGATGCAGTCACCGGCTCTATTACTTTTATTTCAGGTATTTGGAGACATTATTTTGATCTTGTTTCAACAGCGAAAGAAAATGATGTACTGAAAAAAATGTTGAGTCAGGCGGTTGAAAAAAAAAATCAGTGTGTTGAGATTGAGTTGTCCAACCAGCGGCTTCGGAAGTTTCTTGACTTTAAAAAAACTCGAGTATCTCAAACGGTCTCAGCCGAAGTGATCGGGAAAGACCCTTCTCCCTGGTCCAAAACCATAATCATTGATAAAGGCCAGTCTGATGGAATCCGAAAAGGATGCCCGGTTGTCGTTCCTGAAGGAATAACAGGTCAGGTGGTGTCTGTCTCCACATATTATTCAAAGGTTTTACTGATTATTGATCGAAACAGCGCAATCGATGCCTTGGTTCAGCGGTCACGCGCCAGAGGAATCATACGGGGCATGTCTTCTGAAGAATGTACCTTCCATTATGTTTTACGGAAAAATGATATCCGGGTTGGCGATGAAGTGGTTTCGTCCGGAATCGATGGCGTGTATCCCAAAGGGTTGAGAATCGGGTACGTTTCAGGGGTCATTCGTCGCAACTCCGGAATGTTTCAAGAGGTTGATGTGACTCCTCATGTGGATTTTGAAAAGTTAGAAGAGGTCATTGTCTTTATAACACCTGCAGAATATGAATTTGAAATGCCGTGATTCCTTATATTGTATATTCATGCATCTGTATTTTTTTAATTATCCTCAAAACCTCTGTTCTAACGAATATCGCCTTATTCAATAATTTTTATGACATCCTTCTGCCTGTCGTTTTATATCTGGGGCTTTTCCGGCCATTTTCCCAGGGGCTTCCATTGATTTTTTTCTATGGTTTTTGCATGGATTCAATTACAGGAGGGCCGTTTGGCTTTTATGTTCTGGTGTATTTTTTATTGTTTATCGCGATGAGATGGACAATTCAGTTTGTGCATGTGCGGAGTTTTTTATTGAAACCGTTCATTGTGTTTGTGGGGGTGTTGATTGAGAATCTGATTTTTTTTGTATTATTGATACTGTTCCACAGGAATCAGATGGTTTCAGGAGCGCTCCTGCATTCTGCATCAATACAACTTTTATGGGCTGCGATAACAGGACCGTTTTTGTTGATTGTGATCGACTCCATACAAAGCCGCTTCAGCAATTGGTTTGAATAGCGGGTTTTCAGAAAAAGGATCGCCAAGACGATCGGATATGATGTTCGGGTGATCATCAGTTACTCTTGAAGACAGGGGCTTTTTTGGAAAGTTTTTATAAAACAGCGGATTCAGAGTGGTATAAACAGCGATTAAGCAGCTTGATGTACTTTCTGTTTGTATCTTTTACCATTCTGATGATCCGGTTATTTTACCTTCAGGTTATTGAAGGAGAGGAATATAGGAGGCTTTCAGAAAACAATTGTATCCGTCTGCAAAGTATTGACGCACCGAGGGGGCTCATTTTTGACAGAAACCGTAATCTTTTGGTGGATAACAGACCGTCGTTCGATCTGAGCATTATTATCCGGGATGCAAAACCATTGGAAGATACGATCGATAAATTAGCACAATATATCAATACCCCCAAAAAAGAGCTGATGGATATCATCCGCAGTAAAAAGGGGCTGGCTTCCTATAAACCAATCCTGCTGAAGCAAAATATTGGAAGGGAGATGCTGGCTGCAATCGAGGTTCACCTGTTTGATCTGCCGGGCGTTATCGTTGATATAAGACCCATGCGTAACTATATCCGAAACCAGAACGCCTCTCATCTGTTAGGGTATCTCGGGCAAATCAGCCCTGATGAAATAAAATCAGGCAAGTATCTGCCTGCAAGGCAGGGAGATTTTATCGGCAAGTTTGGGATTGAAAAATCATTTCAGAATTACCTCAGTGGAAACCGGGGTGGCAGACAGGTAGAGGTGAATGCTGTCGGCCAGATTGTTCGTGTCCTGGAAACCGTAAAAGCAGAACCGGGGCATAATATATACCTGACCGTGGATTATGCCTTACAGGAAAAAGCAGAGAGTCTCCTTCAAGGGGTAGCCGGTGCTGCTGTTGCTATGGACCCGTCTACAGGACAGGTTCTTGCGCTGGTCAGCAGCCCGTCTTTTGATCAGAATAACTTTATTACCGGTATTTCGCATGAGAATTGGAATTCGTTGATCAAGAATCCGATGAGACCGATGGAGAACAAGGCCATTCAGGGGGAGTATCCACCGGCATCAACCTTTAAGATCGTGACGGCAATTGCCGGCCTGGAAGAGGGTGTGATTGATCAAAATACAACTTTTTTCTGCCCGGGATATCATCGATTCGGTGATCGTGTTTTTCGTTGCTGGAAAAGAGGCGGGCATGGAACTGTGGATATCTACAAAGCGTTGGCTCAGTCGTGTGATGTCTATTTCTACCAGGTTGGTGAAAAATTGGGAATCGACCGGCTTGCATGGTATGCGAAAGCATGTGGACTAGGTGTTCCAACAGGCATTGATCTTGATCATGAAGGAGCCGGGCTGGTGCCGTCTTCTTTATGGAAAAAAGAAAAAATCGGTGTTCCATGGCAAAAAGGAGAAACCTTGTCCATCGCGATCGGACAGGGATATAATCTTGCCACACCGCTTCAGATGTTGTCGCTTACGGCAGCCATTGCCAATGGCGGAAAACTACTCAGACCGCTTATTTTACAGTCGATCGAAACAGTTGAGGGGGATATCATAAAAATACCCCAACAAGAGCAGATCGGTGTGATACCTGCTAGCAAAAAAACGTTTGAAATTGTGAAAAGAGGACTTTGGGAGGTTGTTAATACGCAGGGTGGAACAGCATCGATTGTCCGTGTTGATGGCTTGAATATCGCCGGGAAGACCGGAACAGCTCAGGTCGTTGGTCGAAAAAAGACAGATACGGAGAACAGAGAGAAGCTAAGAGATTCTTTTAAGTCTCATGCCTGGTTTGTATCTTATGCTCCGGCGGATGATCCGAAAATCGCCGTTGCTGTTCTTGTGGAGCATGGAGAACATGGGTCAAGTGCCGCCGGCCCGGTGGCAAGAGAAATGATAAAAACGTATCTGGGAGAAGCAAAAACAGAGAAGGACAATCCGGTGGCGGAACAATTGACCCAGTAGTGGAAAACCATACGGTTGGATCTGCTTTGGGCCGGAAGAAAAATATTATTGTGCCTGTCCAAAATCGGCTATATAAAAAAGTCATGAAAGGACAATACGGATGATGGAAAAACACCATGTTTGACAGAAGGTTAATTCAATATTTTGACTGGTGGTTGATCGGGCTGACGTTGGCGCTTGGTGCCGTCGGATTTGCACTGATTTACAGTGCGGTGAACGCCGGGGATGCTGCGATACAAAAAGCTTTATATGGGAAGCAGATCGTCTGGTTTGCAATCGGAATGACGGCCATGGTTTTAACCTTTATTTTTAATTACAGGCTCATGGATCAATGGGGAGGGGTGATATACCTTATCAGTATTATCCTTCTTGTTTTTGTTCTGATTAACGGGAAATTAGTCAGTGGATCAAGAAGATGGCTTGAAATAGGGCCGCTGACAATCCAACCTTCTGAACTGGTAAAGATCAGTGTGATTTTAATTCTTTCAAAATATTATTCAAAGCGTGCCAGTATTCGAGGTTTTACGCTTAAATACCTTTTCATTCCGATGGTGATTGTTTTTATCCCCTTCCTGCTGATTGTGAAACAGCCGGACCTGGGAACAGCTCTTTTAATTGTTCTGATTGCTTCGTCCATAACTGTTTATGTAAAAATAGAACGGAAAACCATGATCTGGCTGATCGGGTCCGGAGCTGTTCTGGTCTCACTGGCCTGGTTTTTTCTTTTGAAAGCGTATCAGAAACAACGTATTTTAACATTCCTGGATCCGGATCGAGATCCATTGGGAACAGGATACCATATTATTCAATCGAAAATTGCGATTGGATCAGGAATGATTTTTGGAAAGGGATTTTTAAAAGGAACACAGAATGCGCTCTCTTTTTTACCGGAACAGCACACCGATTTTATTCTCTCTGTTCTGGCAGAGGAGTGGGGTTTTGCCGGAACAGGATTCGTTTTAATACTGTATATGCTGTTACTGGTTTGGGGATTGAATATTGCTCACGGCTGCAGGGATACATTTGGCACGATCCTGGCCGTGGGAATTACAGCCATGTTATTCTGGCAGGTTTTTATCAATGTTGGAATGGTCATGGGGCTTATGCCGGTTGTTGGCGTACCATTGCCGCTAATCAGTTATGGCGGATCATCGGTAGTAACATCCCTTATTGGTATCGGCTTATTAATGAACATCAGTATGCGTCGGTTTATGGTTGAGTAAATACGCATACCGGCGACTTTTCAGACCGGACCTGCTGATAGAAAACAAACAGCAGAGCCTTTCGATCCGATTCACGATATTTGCTATGAATTTTTATGGGGAGGGCATATGGGAAATAAGCAGAAAGCAGAATCAATTACCACTTTTTTGGGGACGGAAGCGACGATCGAAGGTCTGATTGAATTTAAAGGAACAATCCGTCTGGATGGCAGAGTAAAAGGCAAAATTCGAAGTGAATGCGGAACAGTGATTGTTGGGGAAAAAGCAGTTATCGATGCAGATATTGAAGTGGATGTCGCCATTATCATGGGGCAGGTTAATGGGGTGATTGATGCGAAAGATCGGATTGAGGTGTATCCACCTGGCAGTGTTGTCGGTGATATCCAGGCTCCGGTAATTTCCATTGATGCGGGTGTCAAGTTTAATGGCAATTGCGCGATGAAGGCAAGACCCACGTCCATAGCCGGAAAAATACCAATAACAGAGCCAACCGAAATGAAAGATTCAAAAATAAAAAATTTTCCAAAAAACCTTTGACAAACATATTATTCAAGTGGTAGATGTCTCCTTTGAGAATTGAGCGGGAATCGCTGCTTTTTTTATTTAAAATATTGAAATCCATAATAATTTTGACAGTTGATGGTGGAGGCTTTTAAATGAAACATTCTGGTATAGTCCGGAATTTCAATTCGGTGTTGAAGGTGGTAACGACCGGAGGCGCTTTTTTGTTTACAGGTGCCTCAACAGTATTTGCTGCTGGAATAGAGGTTATTCCGGATTCATCGGTGGTTATTCAAGTTGTTAACTTCATTTTTCTCATCTGGGTTCTGAATATCATTTTATATAAACCGATCCGAAAGATCGTCGCAGAACGAAAAAACAAAGTTGAAGGACTCGAAAGTCGAATAACCAGTCTGAATCAGGATGCTCTTGAAAAGGATCAGGCCTATGGCTCCGGGATTAAGGACGCCAGAACAAAAGGACTCGCTGACAAAGAAGCCATGATACAATCTGCTGAAGAAGAAGAAAAAAGAGTGGTCAGAGAGATTACGGAAAAAGCCCAGGCAGACCTGACGGAAATCCGGAAGAAAATAATAGCAGATACTGAAAAAGTAAAGACCATTCTGCAGAAGGAAGTTGATACCTTTGCGGCGGAAATCGGTCAGAAAATATTAGGGAGGGCAGTATAATGAAAAAAAATCTTTTTAGCCAAAAGCAGGTTTTTAATTATCTGGGGATTTTTTTTCTGCTCTCATTGTGTTTAGCTACTGCGGCAATCGCATCTTCACCGGAGCATGGCGGTGGAAAACATTGGCTTAACACCGATTGGTATCGTGTCATGAATTTTGCGGTATTGATCGGGGCATTGTTTTTTCTTTTGCGAAAACCAGTATCTCAGGCGCTGAATGGAAGAATTGAAGGAATCAAGACAGAGCTGGAAGAGCTGGAAGCAAAGAAAAAAGAAGCTGAAAAAAAATTGGTCCAATACAACGAGCAGATCGCTTCTTTACATAATGAAGCAGAGAAAATTCTGGCGGAATACAAAAAGCAGGGAGAAGCCGCACGGGATCGGATCATAGAGGTATCCAAAATGGCTGCTGCCAAACTGGAAGAGCAGGCAAAGCGAACCATCGAAAACGAATTCAAAAATGCGAAAGTAAAGTTGCAGGAAGAAATAATTGAAAAAGCACTGGTCAGAGCGGAAAAACTGGTAAAAGAAAAGATTACATCTGAAGATCAAAACAGATTGGTCGATGAATATTTAGATAAGGTGGTGGCATAGTGAAAAATTTGGTGATTGCAAGACGTTATGCCAAGGCGCTTATGCTGATTGGCAAAGAGGACGGAAAGTCTGAAAATTATCGGATTGAGTTAAGCGGCCTTGCCGAATTATTCGATCAGGGGCATGAACTTGGGCAGACCATCTGTAATCCACTATACGACGCTGAAGGTAGAAAGAAAGTACTGGAGGTTGTTATTGGAAAGTTGAATCTGTCAAAGATCATGAGATCTTTCATGTTGTTGTTGTTTGAAAAGGGGCGTATCCGATTCTTAACAGATATCAATGATTTTTATCAGAAGCTTGCTGATGAGTTAAAGGGAATTGCCCGGGCAAGCGTTATTTCTGCAACCGAGTTGTCTTCAGATGCGGTTGAAAAAATACGTGATTCCCTTTCCAGAATGACAGGGAAGGAGGTCAAGCTGGAAGTTGAAAAAGACACCAGTCTGATTGGCGGAATTGTAACAAAAATCGGTGACCTTGTATTGGATGGCAGTATCAAAACCCAATTGTTAAATATGAGAGAATCTTTAAAAAGGGGTGAGAGTGTCTAATGGAAATAAGAGCTGAAGAAATAAGTCAAATTATTAAGGAGCAGATTAAGGATTTCGACAAAAAGGTCGAGCTCAGCGAGACCGGTGTAGTTTTGTCGGTTGGTGATGGTATTGCCAGGGTATATGGTCTGGAAAAAGTCATGACAATGGAGCTCGTTGAATTCCCTGGTAATGTTCTTGGACTTGTACTCAACCTTGAAGAGGACAATGTGGGTGTTGCTCTTATGGGCGATGACATCCATATTAAAGAGGGTGATATCGTAAAAAGAACCGGACGCATTGCTGAAGTTCCGGTTGGAAAAGAAGTCCTTGGACGTGTTGTGGACACCACCGGAGCGCCACTGGATGGCAAAGGACCAATTGATGCCAAACAGTTCAGCCGTATTGAGGTGGTTGCACCTGGCGTTATCGCCCGTAAAGGGGTTCACGAACCTTGCTACACCGGGCTGAAAGCGGTTGATGCCATGACACCGGTTGGAAGAGGTCAGCGTGAGCTGATCATTGGTGACCGCCAGATTGGCAAGACAGCTTGTGCCATTGATGCGATTCTTGCACAGAAAGATAGTAACATCTATTGTATTTATGTCGCCTGTGGTCAGAAAAAATCCTCTGTTGCCCAGGTAGCGGCTATCTTGGAAAAACATGGAGCCATGGAATATACAACGATCGTTGCGGCTTGTGCAAGTGACCCGGCATCCCTTCAATACCTTGCTCCTTATGCAGGAACTGCAATGGGTGAATATTACCGTGATAACGGGATGCATGCTCTGATTGTTTATGACGATCTTTCCAAACAGGCTGCCTCATACCGTCAGGTATCTCTTCTTCTCCGGCGTCCACCAGGACGTGAAGCATATCCGGGAGACATTTTTTACAACCATTCCCGTCTGCTTGAACGATCCGCTAAGCTGAACGATGAGTTGGGTTCAGGATCTCTTACCGCTCTTCCGATCATTGAGACTCAAGCCGGTGACGTTTCTGCTTTTATTCCTACCAATGTTATTTCCATTACAGACGGTCAGATTTATCTTGAACCGGATCTGTTTTTTGCCGGCATAAGACCGGCCATTAACGTTGGTCTTTCCGTTTCCCGAGTCGGCGGTGCTGCTCAGGAGAAGGCCATGAAACAGGTTGCGGGTACCCTCCGTCTGGATATGGCACAATTCCGTGAGTTGGAAGCATTTGCAGCATTCGGTTCCGACCTTGATGCAGCGACACAGGCACAGCTCACGAGAGGTGAGAGACTTGTTCAGATTCTGAAACAGCCTCAATATCGACCGCTGCCATTGGAAAAACAGGTTTCAATTCTATATGCCGGCACCAAAGGGTATCTGGATAAATATCCTGCGAATGTGGTCGCAAAATATGAAGCAGGCCTTTATTCCTTTATTGAAAACAGGTTCCCCGAACTGTATGCCGGAATTAAGAAAGAGCGAGCCCTGACAAAAGA
>CAMBQS010000077.1 GCA_945870015.1 Desulfocicer vacuolatum DSM 3385 | reverse complement strand
AGCAGCCTGGGATATGGGAGTAGCTGTTCTGGCAGATCGATCCGGCAACGACATTTATAAAAGCCGTAATCTTTTTTTCTCCCAGGCTGCGGCAGCTCTCACTGGATTTGCGATTTTCATGGATCAGGGTGGAACTGATCAATACGGATTCACGGAAAACCGGAACAGCAAAACTTCACCTGATAAAGATGAGAACAATCTATCGCTTTTTATAGATAATGGCGGGGATCCGGATCAGTACAACGGCAAGATAGAAGAAAACAATCTTATCCAATTCAACAACAGACAAAACCTGCGAATCGATCTGGATGGAGATATAAAGGATGCGCTCTCGAACTTCCGTTACAGAAAGCTGATCCGGAATATTGAAACCGATTGAGGAGTCCGGAATATCTGGTGGATACAACATGATCGGATAGATAAAAAATGATCGCTATCCGATCATATTTCTTTTGACAATTTCAATATGATCGGATACAAAATCAATTATGAAATCCGATCGCATCAAAAAACTGCTTTTTCGAATTGATGAGGGCAAAAAGCTGATCGATTCGTTCAGACCCTTGCCACCGTCAGTTGTCAGCCGCCTGCAAAAACAATTCATTCTTGAGTGGACATACAACTCCAATGCCATTGAAGGCAACACATTAACCCTGAAAGAAACCATGATCGTATTGGAAGAAGGTCTGACCATCGGCAATAAAAGCCTGAAAGAGCATCTGGAAGTCATCAATCATAAGGAAGCAATTACATTTGTGGAGGATCTATCCACCTCCGAAACCCAGATCACCGAACGAAATATCCGCGAAATACACAGTCTGGTGTTAAAAGGAATTGATTCAAGGTATGCTGGTCGATACCGGGATATTCAGGTCAGGATTTCGGGTGCTATCCATGTCCCCCCAGACCCGCTGCATGTTCCGGATGCCATGCAAAAATTTACTAAAACCAGACTTGCCCGAAGCAAAACACACCCCGTGGAACAGGCGGCCCTGGCCCATTTAGATCTGGTTGGTATTCATCCGTTTGTGGATGGCAACGGCCGTACATCACGGCTATTGATGAATTTAATACTGATGAAACACGGCTATTGCCCGGCGATTATTTTAAAAAATGATCGGATGCGTTATTACGGCGCTCTTGATAAAGGTCACAGGGGACAACCGGATGATTTTATTTTTTTTGTTGGCCGTGCGCTGGAGCGTACCATCAATCTGTATCTGGAAGCGATTCCAGAGGTGAAAACCCGCTTTATCACCCTTGCAGAGGCGGCTGAATTATCACCTTACTCCAAAGATTACTTGAACGTTTTAGCCCGGCGGGGAGCCATTCCGGCCTTTAAATTCAAACGTAACTGGATAATCACCAAAGAAAGCCTGTTGCAATATATCAGTAACCATAAAGAATGAGGCGAACGGAGTTCCTCGCTGAGTAAGGTTGGTTCGTATCCTAATGCTCTTTTCCCCGTCACGCCGGAATCTGCGGAACAGATCAATACGGATTCACGGAAAACCTATCATAAAAAATAATTTCTTGACAAAATTTATGGATAAATATATCTTGTACACAAGTAAATTGAATACAAGCATTTAGGTAAAACATGATGAAAGCAGACGAGTGTATATTCTTTCAATTGGCCAAACTCAGTCAATTGGCAACCAGAACCTGGGGCCAAAGAGTATCTGATTTAGATATCACTGCTACGCAGGCGATGGTGATCCGTTTTTTATATGATGAGGACGGTGTGACTTCCATCGAGCTCGGCAAAAAAACAGAACTTGACAGTTCCACCATGACGGGAATCCTGGATCGTCTTGAAACCGCCGGTCTCATTGCCAGAAAAGACAACCTGGACGACCGCCGCTCCATCCGGATTTTTTTAACCGACAAAGGAAAAATCACCGGCAAGGAGGTGGCGGAACGAATGGAGACAGCAAACGCTGATTTTTTAAAATGCCTGAAGAAGGGGGCTGAAAAAGAATTCAGACGGTTAACCGGCCTGATTCGAAAAATTTGAGAGGAGAAAAAATAATGAAAGCATTCAGACTTCTTTTGACAGTTATGTGTATCTACATCGTCGCTTACACAACCATTACAATATCCAATCATGGATGGAATCTGTTGCCGGTTTTTTTTGGCGATATGATCGCAATGACTTGGCCCGGACAGTTTAATTTAGACTTTATGAGCTTTTTAATACTTTCCGGTCTTTGGGTCGCGTGGCGGAATAACTATTCTCCTGTTGGACTTGCGCTGAGTCTGGTCGCTTTTTTGGGTGGAATCATGTTTCTGGCACCATATCTTCTCTATTTAAGTTTCGAGACAAAAGGAGACATGAAAGAATTATTTATAGGGAAAGGCCGGGATTTAAAATGAATCCCTTGAACCAAAAGAAAGAATCTCAATAAGCTGTTCACGGGAGAACACTTTCAGGAGACCCGAATCATCTTCTTTGATCACACTGTCCATGAGGTTTCTCTTTTTTTCAATAATAGCTGAAATCTTTTCTTCCAGTGTTCCCTCGGTTATCAGCTTGAACACTTGAACACCGCGGTTCTGACCGATCCGGTGTACCCTGTCCGTAGCCTGATCCTCCTTTGCCGCATTCCACCATCGGTCATAATGAATGACGACGGAAGCGGCAACCAGATCAATTCCTGCGCCTCCTGCTTTCAGGCTTCCGACAAAAACGCGGCAGCCGGGATCATGATTGAATCTGTTGATAATCTCTCCCCTGTTTCTGCTGGCTCCGGTCAGGGTGACGCAATCGATTCCCTGTTTTTCAATGTACTTCTTTATCATGCTGATCATTTTCAGAAACTGGCTGTACACAACCACCTTCTGCCCGCTCTCCAGGCTTTCCGATAACAATTCCTTGAAAAGCTCCCATTTGCCGGATTCATATTTCTCATAATCTTCTGTATCATCATCCAGCATTACAGGATGGTTGCAGATCTGTTTTAAAAAATTCAACAGCGCAAAAATATGAATATAGGGCACAGGCCGATCCCCCTTTTTCAGTAGATCGATCAGTCCGCGGCCTTTGGATGCAACGGCATCATCGTACAATTTCACCTGATCCGGGCTTAGCCTGCATGTTCTGATATCCTCGATCTTTTCCGGAAGCTCCGTAAGAACCGTCTTCTTCAACCTGCGGATCGAGAAGGGAGAGATCAGTCTGGAAAGCTCTCCTTTCCGGTTTTTATCAAAATTGTTTTCTATGGGTTTGACATAGCGGAATTGAAACTGACTATCCGAACCCAGATAACCTGGAAGGACAACATCCATCAATGCTTTGATTTCAGAAAGCCGGTTCTCTATCGGCGTCCCGGTAACACCCAATTTCATATCCGCCTTTATTTTACAGGCAGCTTCATACACCTGGGTTTCAGCATTCTTGATATACTGGGCCTCATCAAACACAGCCAGAGTAAAATGATATTGGCTGAGTTCCCTGATATCTCTCCGGAGAATACCATATGAGGTCAGAAGCACATTGCCATTTTTAAAAACATCGGGCAGGTTTCGATCCATTCCATAATAGGCAGTTGCCGAAATACCGGGGGCATGCATCTTTATTTTGCTTTCCCAGTGGCTCAGAACCGTGGTCGGACACACCACCAGAAAATGTCCTTTTTTCATATACTCTGCAAGCCATATCATAAACGCCATTACCTGATGTGTCTTGCCAAGCCCCATGTCATCACACAGAAGCCCGCCAAACCGGTTTTCAAAAAGGAAGGTGAGCCATTCTGTGCCGGATTTCTGATATTCGCGCAGTTCTGACTTCAATCCATGCAGTTCCGGAAGCGGAGATAAAGGCTTTGTTTCCAGAATATGTTGCAGCAACATCACCAGTTCCTGGTTGCCATTCACGATCAATGGTTTTTCACTTGCCGCCCGGACCCTGTATAAATCAAGCTGCGAAACCTTTGCAGCCGTATCTTCCTGTCCGGACAGATCCATACCTGAAATCGCCGGTATATATAAAAAATCTTTCAGATTGAGTGACTGGCAGTCAATCCATCCTTCCGGTATGGAAATAAACCGTTCCCCCTGTTTTCTGGTTTTTAAAATTTCCCACAAAGAAACCTTGCTGCTGCTGAACTGATAATCAATAGATATCCAGTACCAGTCTCTTTCAATCGCTTTTGGATCGATTTCAACACGATCAAAGCTCTTAAAAATTTTCAGATTTCGAACTCCCTCATCAACAATATGCGGCGGTTTCCAGATGTCTTCTCCAAACTTGTCCAGATACTGCGGAATCCTTGAATTTTTGATGACTATTTTGAACTTTCCGTTCAATTTTTCCGCAATCCTGTCCGGTTCCTCGATTTTTGCAAAAAGCTTTTTCTCCTTCAAATAGAATAAGGTGTCGAATCTGTATTTTTCCAGCTCTTTCCGGTTAAAATAAAGAATGGTTTTTTCATCCTCTTCGACAAACCTTACATACCGCTGGATAACCAGATCACGATTCTTGTTCAGGCTGATCCGGACAATTGATTTCATGGGAAAGGGATGAATCCGGATATCTTCCTTGTTCTGAATCCGGTTTTTGAAAACAGATATGAACTGGGGAACCTTGTCCCTTTGGACGGGAATTTGAAAAACCAGCCGGTTTTCCGGATCCCGGCAGGTTAAATGAAATGACTGATCTGTCTCGTCAACCCTGGCGCTGAAATGGCATTCAAGATCTTCATATGTTCTGTGACAGTGATAGGCTACCTTGTGCCAGAAACTCTCTTCAATTGCCTGCCTTCTTGTTTTCGTTCCCCGCTGCTCCATTGCCCGTTCGGTTTCGGTCATGGTCAAAAGAGCAATCTGTTGCAGGGCTTTCATTCTGCGAGCCTTACCTTGTTGTTCCGGATGATCCCAGCAACGTTCCATGAACAGAATCTCATCCCTTCCCTCATTTTGATCCGCACCATTTCGGGGATAATACAAAAAAATCGTTTCATTTTTTGAATTCACGACTTCGATTTGTTTATCCGGATCTTCATGGACGAGATTCATTTGAATTGTTTTTGGAGTTTCCCGGTAGATCTCACACATTCTGCCGGGAAAATCATTCCATGCACTTGCCTGAAAAACCGCATCAAAAAGTCCGCCGGGATGATTATCTTTTATGCTTTTATATATCTTTGAAAACTCTTTTTTATGCAGGCATGTTTTTTGACCAGGATTGAAGCAGTTGCAAAAAATCCGATCCAGTCCCGGCTTTTCACCACGGATGCAGACCACCGTGCCTGGGTTGGAATCTTCCGGTTCCGGCAATAATGCCATGCCATTTCGAAAAAATTCAATACGGTTTTCAATCGATTGCTCCATGAATCAATTCTTTTCTCCATTCACTTTTTTTTGATACAGATAATACAGACGCATAATTTTCAGGTTTTCATAATCGACAACACAGTTCAACGACGAATACACAGGCGCCAGGAATTCATAGCCGATTTTGTCAAAGGCTTCCAGAACATTTTTTTTCTGTTGGGAAGAGAGTGTTGACTCATCGATTAGACTGCCGAACCGGATGGGATTGCCCTCCTGAAAAAAGGTGAACAGATGATCCAGCACGGTGGTTTGTTTGATGCTGAACATAGCCATGATGTCCTGAACCGTGCGTCCGGCATTGTACAGCTCTCCGATGGCCTGATGCCGTTTCTTCTGTACCGGTCTTCCGGAGAAAGAGGCAGGCCTGTCCATGGATACGGTCTTATCCTCAATCCTGTTCAGCTTGCAGTACTCCTGCATCAGGAACAGAAAATCCCGGCCATATTTCCGGAGCTTCACCGTGCCGACGCCGCTGATTGATAGGAGGCTTTCTTTTGACTGCGGAAACGAGGTTGCCATTTCCGTAAGGGTTTTGTCGGAAAAAATGACATAGGGCGGCACATTGGCCTCTGTTGCCAGTTTTTTCCGCCGGTTCCGGAGCAGATCAAACAGTTCCTGATCATATTCAATATCCTCAAAATCCGCGGCTTTTTTTACAGAAGTCGCAGCCGGACTTTCCGTGAGTATTTTTCCCGTTACCGTGAGCTGACCTTTTAATACATCCCATCCTTTTTCAGTCAACCGGATTCCGCCGAACTCCATATCCTGGATCATGAATTCCTTGTGGAGCAACTGATGGGCAAAATGCTGCCATTGCCGGGCAGTGTGCTCTTTTCCAATACCATAGGTGGAAAGAGTCTGATGCCCGAATCGAAATATCTTTTTTGCTTCAGATCCCCGAAGTACATCAACGATATGTTGAATCCCGAAGATCTCCCCTGTCCGCTTGACGCAGGAGAGAAATTTCTGGGATTCAACGGTTATGTCCTGCATCTTCTTCTTTTCATCCAGGCAGTTGTCGCACATGCCGCAATTCTCCGACTTGTACTCCTCCCCGAAATAATTGAGAAGAACATGACGGCGGCACATGTCTGTTTCCGCGTATCGGACCATTGCATTCAGATGATTGACCGCAGCACGCATCTTCTGACTGTCGCTGTCCTGGAGAAGATATTTTATCTTGTAGATGTCACCATAGGAAAAAAGAAGCAGGCAATAAGATGGAAGTCCGTCGCGGCCCGCACGGCCGATCTCCTGGTAATAGCTTTCGATGTTTTTGGGCAGGTCATAGTGAACCACAAACCGGACATTTGGCTTGTTGATCCCCATGCCAAAGGCAATGGTGGCAACCATGATCTGGATGTCATCCCGGATAAACAGCTCCTGGTTTTTCATGCGCTGCATATCAGGAAGCCCGGCGTGATATGGTTTGACAGAATATCCTTTGGTTGCCAGAATATTGCTCAGGTCATCCACCTGTTTCCGGGAAAAGCAGTAGATAATTCCGGACTGTCCTTTGAATTTTTGAATAAACCGGAGCGTCTGATCGACCGGTGTATTTTTTGGAATCACCCGGATATTCAGGTTCTCCCGGTTAAAGCTTCCGATGAACTCCGATGATCTGTCGAAATTCAGACTCTGCTTAATGTCTTCCCGCACGCGGGGTGTAGCGGTAGCAGTCAAAGCGATACAAACCATATTGGGAAGCCGGGATCGGAAAGACACCAGTTGCCGGTATTCAGGCCGGAAATCATGCCCCCATTCGGAAATGCAATGAGCCTCATCAATGGTCAGACAGTCCACCTGTTCTGCGGCCAGCATCGACAGCGTACTTTCTTTCAAAAGGGTCTCCGGGGCCATATAGACCAGCCTGGCCTTCTTCTGCCGGATCAGTGAAATATTGGCAGAAAGCTGATCCGACGTCAGGGAGCTGTTCAGGGTCACGGCCCTGATCCCCAGTGCCGTCAACTGCTCTATCTGATCTTTCATCAAGGATATCAACGGCGAAACCACAATGGTCAGGCCCTGAAACAGAAGCGCCGGAATCTGGTAGCAGATGGATTTTCCGCCGCCTGTAGGCAGAATGACCAGGGTATCTTTCCCGGAAAGTATATGACGGATGACTTCTTCCTGCAACGGCCGGAAGGAATCGTATCCAAATACGGTTTTCAGAATTTCTTTTGGTTGATCTTTCATGAATTCAATCTGCGATCCCAAGGAATATTATCCGCGCAGTGATATAAAACCAGCATACCTGATGTCCGGCGGATTGACTGGGTTTTATCACGAGGCTGCTATCTGAAATTATCTTAAATGGGTTTCTAAAAATGCACTTTGCCTGCTGACGAACTTTTCAAACAATTCCCCGGTATAGGGTTCAAAATGATTGCAGTCCATCACGACCAGTTCTCCTTTTGGCAGCCTGCTTGCCATTTTCCGGACCGCATCCACCGGGATCAGGGAGTCATATTTTCCGGCCATGACCAGTGTCGGGGCTTTGACCTGTTTTGCCCTGCTGATCGGGCTATATAGGGATGCCTTGATAAATGCCCGTGATGCCATTTTGTTTTCCCAACCAGTACTTTCACCTGCAATGGCCATATATCCGGGATAGGATTCCTCCGTATTCATGGCGGCAAAAGAACCGGGAGGGGCAATAACCGGAGAATAATGAGGGGACAAACCCAAAAGGCCCCGGATCAGGTCATAGATTCCATAAAAAGTACATTGCAGCATATCCGGAATCCCTTTCAATCGCGTGGATGACCAACCGCTGACAAACGGAAGCTGGGCGACCACTGCCCGGATATCATGGTCTGCTGCGGCACAGGTGATCACATGCCCTCCGGAAAAAGATGATCCCCAGAGAGCGATCCTTTTCCCATCGACATCCGTGAGATTCCGCACATGGGAAATAGCAGCCTGCCAGTCCTGAACATGAAGGTCCGGGTCCACCATCTGCCGGGGCTCTCCATCGCTTTTCCCAAACGTCCGGTAATCAAACAGAAACGCGGCCATGTTTTTTTCCACAAACCGCTCTGCATACGCCGGCAGCCGAAAGTCTTTCTGCGCGGCCATTCCATGAGCCATGATGACAACCGGAGGTTTGTTCACCCCTTCCGGCAGATACAGGTCGCCATCACACCGGACTCCCCTGCTGTTAAAATCGGATTTTTTGATCTTCATGATTGTCCTCTGTTATTTTTTTGGTATCATACCGGTCTGTTGCTTTTCATAAAATGCGTTGAGGTTCCCCATATATTTCTGGTTCACCTTATAGTTGTTCTGTACAATTTTGACAAGTTCAAAAGCCTACCTGTTCAGGGTAATCGCATTTGGAATGTCAACTTTTACATTCCCTTTTTAAGAGGGGACTGGGGGGGTGTCTTGGTTTATCGATGAAAACCATATATGAGAAATATCAGGGTTTTGTTACACCCCCCTTAATCCTCCCCTCAAAGGGGGAATGTATAGAGACCCTCAAGGAGGAATCCTCTATGCGGGAACCAATTGGTTTCTCAAGCGGATGCCATATGACACAATTATTGGTGGGATTGAATAAGAGGGAATATTTCATTGAATAATGTTCAAAGTTTTGATAGATACGAGTCTCGATTCAGTAATATCTGATTATTCTTTCAACCCAACAGCAAACAATTCACGTCTCACGCAGCTTTTGGAGATGCAGTTCTATCACTTTTTTTTAAACAGAGGAGGAATACGATATGGCAAGTTTAAAAGGAACCCAAACGGAAAAAAATCTTCTGACCGCTTTTGCCGGTGAATCCCAGGCACGGAACCGGTACACCTAT
This sequence comes from Desulfocicer vacuolatum DSM 3385, assembly GCA_945870015.1. Lineage (GTDB taxonomy): Bacteria > Desulfobacterota > Desulfobacteria > Desulfobacterales > SURF-7 > QZKS01. The sequence continues at coordinate 1,795 of CAMBQS010000077.1, read as the reverse complement.
TTTGCAGGTCAGGCCCGGAAAGATGGCTTTGTACAGATAGCTGATATTTTTGAAGAAACCGCAAATCAGGAAAAAGAGCATGCAAAACGGTTTTTCAAATTTCTGGAAGGCGGCGATGTTGAAATCAGTGGATGTTTTCCTGCAGGTCTGGTTGGAACAACCCTTGAAAACCTGAAAGCAGCCGCAGCCGGAGAGCATCATGAGTGGACGGATATGTATCCGGGATTTGCCAAAGTTGCCCGTAAAGAAGGATTTGAGGCGGTTGCACTGGTTTTTGAGATGATCTCTATTGCCGAGAAACAGCATGAAAAGCGGTATAACGATCTGGCCGCCAACATTAAAGACAACAAGGTTTTCAAGAGATCCAGCAGCGAAAAATGGCGATGCCGCAACTGCGGTTACGTACACGAAGGGAATGAAGCCCCTGAAATGTGTCCGGCATGTGCTCATCCCCAGGCCCATTTTGAACTTCTGGGAGAAAACTGGTAATTCCATTTTGCAGAAGGAAGATCGCTTTCACATGAAAGCCGATAATTATAAAACAATTAATGGTTAATTGTTACGTTATCGCTTATGGGGCAGGCCCCTGTGCCTGCCCTTTGTTATCCCGCAGCACCATATCCATTCTTGGTTGATCTTTTGACGGAATACAGGATCTGATCCGCTTTGATCAGGATATCCTTGGGCGTAACAGCATCTTCAGGGTATATGGCGATTCCAAAGCTGGCAGTAAGGTGAACCGGTATTGTTTCATTAGAAAGATAGGAGGATTCCCGGATTCTTTCCAATATTTTTTCAACGCTCACGATCGCCTGCTGCCGGTTGACATCCGGGAAAATAAGAACATACTCATCCCCGCCGTATTTAACCAGAATATCCTTTTTCCTGATACAGGCGGACATGGTTTGGCCGACCTCTTTCAATACTTGTGATCCGCTGATATGACCATAGGTATCCACAATCTTTTTGAAATTATCGATATCCACAAAAATGATAGCGAGCTTTTTTTCATGATCCGGATCATTTTTAATCTGGTTCTCGAGGTATTGATAAAGAAACCGGGCATTATACAATCCGGTATATTCATCTATAACGCTCAATCGTCGAACCCGGTCGCAGTGATAGGAATTCTGGATTGCAATGGCTGCATAATCAGACAGGGCCGTGAGAATGGGAAGATATCTGGATTGGAAATCCGATGTATCTTTTACATTGATAACCTCTAGAACGCCTAAGACTTTTCCCTGGGTTTTCAGCGGAACGCAGATAATGGAGCGAGTGCGAAATCCTGTTATCTCATCCACCCTTCTGAAAAAATTCCGGTCATCTTCAACATTCTGAAGTATGATTGGCTCACCGGTTTCAATCACACGCCCTGCAATCCCTTCTCCTTTCGGCAGACGGATTCCCATGACCAGCTTTTCTTCCACCCCCACAACAATATCAAAGGAGATCTCGCCGGTTTCTTCATCTTTCAGCATCAAAGACCAGTTCTCAGCCTGGATCAACTGGCTTACCTTCAAGACGATTAATTTTAAAATCTCTTTCAAATCCAATTTAGATGTCAGCAGTTTTCCCACTTCCATACAGGCTTCAAAAGCCTGGGTTCCATGAACCCCAATATCCTGATTTTTCATTGTACCCTCTCTGTGATTTGATCCGGGAAAAAATATAGCCTTTATGTAGGCTTAAATACCATAAAATTTCAAGCGCAGGAAGAAACAATCTTGTATCAATACCCGCAACTTTTTTTTATTGGCAACCTTTGTCAATGTATGGTAACTCTTTGAAAAAT
>CAMBQS010000076.1 GCA_945870015.1 Desulfocicer vacuolatum DSM 3385 | reverse complement strand
ATTGAATTAAAAAAAGTGATCGCATTACTGAAACTGATTTTGGAAAGCGATTCGATTCTTTCGATTTCTTTTTGTTTATACATTCGGTTTCCCATGGATTGTATTTTTTTCAGTTGATCTTTTGCATCTACGGAATCCTTTGGATACCGGGCAAAAAAGGTCAGGACAACCAGGTATGACTCAAAAAAGGTTTTTAAGAACCTGGCAAAGAATTTTAATTTTCGAAGCCCGGATGAGGTCAGACGATAGGTATCCGGAAGCGTCTGATGAGGAATCAACATGCTGTCATTGATGAATGCTTTGAGTGTTTTTCGTATCATCTGCTCGGCAGGTTTGTTTTCATCAAATGCAAATTCACTGGAAAACAGCAATTGCAGGAATTTATACTCAGAAAGAAGGTCAGATGCAGTAAACTGGAAAGAATCCCGGCTCAGAATCGCAACTGCCGTGAGCGCTGCCGGAATAAAAAAGATAATACAGTTGTTTTTATAGTAATCCAGACTGGGTCTTTTATTTTCGTAAATTTTCAGCAGCTCACTGGTCTCTGAAGATTCATCCGCATCGATCCGGGCAGCTCGTTCAATAAATTTTCGGGTAACAAAGGTATCCAGTACCTGGTTAAAAGCACTGGCGGCGTCTCTCTTCAGGCTGTCAGCAAGGATGGCATTGGTTGACTCAAGATGGGTCATATACGTATCCAGACAGGATGTAAGGAGATTTTTTGCAAAGCGTTTTTTGGAGATATTGAGAAGCGCACTTGCCATAACGCCATGCGGTGTGACCACGGAAATATTGTTGATCGCATTTAATAAGTGCAATCCCATCTTGTTGCAAAAAACAGACTGATCCTGTTTCATCAGTGTTTCAAGCTGAATCTGGTTTTTCATCAGATAATCCTTGAAGGATATGGGATCGCTGAAGTTTACATAGACCTTGCCATATCTTGCCTTCAGGGTTTTTCGTGCCTTGATCACCTGTTTCAGGCTTTCAGGTTCTTTCTGACCGCCTTCAATCTCATGGATATATGCCTTTTCTTCGAGGACGCGGTCATAACCGATAAAGACAGGGACAAAGATCAAATCCTCACATGCACCCCTTTTAAATGTATCGATAATAATGGACAGCAGGCCCAGTTTGGGCATGAGCAGTTTTCCGGTACGGCTCCGTCCGCCTTCGATAAAGAATTCAAGATTAAATCCTTCTTCCAGAATTTTGTATATATATTCTGAAAATATTTTTGCATATAATGGCTCTCCTTTGAATGACCTCCGCAGGAAGAAAGCGCCTCCACCTCTGAAGATGGTGCCAATCGGCCAGAAAGAAAGATTTTTCCCGGCGGCAATATGCGGGCAGGGCAAATGATGGTGAAGGAAGAGCCAGGAGATAATCAGATAATCCAGGTGGCTTTTGTGACAGGGGACAATAACAAGCGGCCCATTGTGGGACATTTTTTTTACTTTTTCAAGCCCCTCTGTATCCATGATCATGCCGTCAAACAGAAGCCTGAACATGACCCGGAGGGTATAATCATACATTTTAATCCAGTTCTGGCTATAATCAGCAGCGATCTCTTCAAGGTACTCGCTCGCTTTTTTCTGAACCTGCCGAAGGGGTGTCTCTGTTTCTTCTGCGTGTTTCCGGATGAATTGCTGAAGCCTGTCATGGGTAAGTATGTTTTCTTTCAGCTCCATCCTGGATTTGATGACAGGCCCGATTATACTCTGGCGATGTCGATTGATTCTCTGCAACAGAAGCCGTCTCAATGCAAATGCCTGGTGCTGAATATCCAGTGCTTTGATATCCTCCCTGCCCAAAAATTTTTTAATATTGATGGGGTCACAGATTTCCACCAGCACTTTTTTCGGGTTTTTTACCAAAGTAAAAAGCCGTTTGATTTTCCCCGGCTTTTCTTCGGAACCAAAGATGATATCTGTAAGTGTTGGCTCGGATCGTCTGGGGTTGTTGCTGTAAATAATGAGTTGAGGGACAATATAGATCGGCTTTTCCAGACTGGTTTGCAACTCAATCAGATATTTGATCGGGTCAGTCTTTGCCTTCACAAATCTGCGATAAAATCCTTTTTTGTCGATCAATGACACAAATCCGGTTTTCCCGCTGAGCAGAACATCCCGGTAATATCCATTTTCAAAAGGATTTGGCAGGCTGAAGTTTTTAAAAAAATATTGAATGTTTGCAAAAAGAACCATCAGCAATCGGGAGATGGGTTGCCAGGACAGGATTCGATAGTAAAATCCAATTTCCGGGAAAGGCAGATGAAGCTGTTTATAGCGTGTATAGAAAAACAGGAAGTCGAAATTGCTTTTATATTTATTTACATAAACAACAATTCCCTTTTGACCCAACTGTTTCAGGACGGAGATCTGGGGTTTGTTCACTTTGGTACGGGTCAGGAAAAAGCTCAGGATAGCCGAGGGTAATAAACTTATTTTACTTGGAAAATGACTTAAATAAATATTGGGTTTTTCAGCCGGTTCCATCGTATCATCAGAATATGGATTTTTTTTTATATCGTGTAATCGATCAAGCATGATGTTCTTCCATTGATATCGGTTTGGTTCATTGAAATATCAATCATAACTCGAATCAAGCGCATGGTTATGGATTCAAAAACAGGCTCAAAAATTAACAGAAAAGAAAATGGTTTGCAAATGATTTGATATGCACCCATTTATGATTCGGTAATAAATTGAAATGCCATAGAGAAAGTTTTATGCTTGCTATATATAAGAGGTTGTGGTAACCCCTTTTCATCATGTTTGGGATTTTTTTCCGGACTGCAAAAGAAAATATCAACGCAATTCCGCGGCAATTTAATTTGGTAATTCAGCTTTTAGAAACATTTTGAGAAAAATATATACAATAAAGGAGGGCAGGCATTTATGAAGACTTTAGTTGGTGGTGCGATTGGGGCGGTACTTGGGATCATTGGTCTTGCAATATGGTTTGGACCATTTCTACAGCTTTTGGCGGGTGTCATTCCATCCATGCTTCTGCTGGGTGGCTGTCTGGCACTTTATCTTGGATTTGACGAGTTGAAGGATACCTGGAAAAATGAGGGAAGCGATGATGTGTCCGGTCCAGGAGCGGAGGGTTGATCCTGCTGCCTTTTCATAATTGATACCTTCAAGTATACAAAACCATTTTCCCTGCTGGTTTGAAAAGCCCTGTTGTCTGTCTGTAACAGGGCTTTTATTTTCAACATGATACTATGAATTATGAATACAGATGGTATTTTCTGCTTACGGATATAAATTCCTGTATTTCATTCTTCCATGAAGTTTCCGCTTGTTCGAGATTCTCATTGTTTTCGATCGCTTCCCGTAATTTCCGGTTCCCTAAAATCAGATCAATCGGCATTTTTTCAAATTCATACTCATATGGGGGGGATTTCCATTGAAAATCTTTTTCATGATGATGAATGATTGCTTTCAGCAGCTCTAAGGAAAGTCTATATGGTCGGAATTTTTCAGAATCCAGGATATGAATCTGAAAACCGATGCATGTTTTGTTTGCCCATTTATTGGAGGTTGGTTCAAAGGCGACCGGCCTCAGCACCACTCCGGATAAGACCGCCTCCGGCAACATGCTTCTGATTTTATCGAGATCCAGAAAGGGGGCGCCAAATATTTCAAAGGGCTGCGTTGTCCCGCGGCCTTCCGAAATATTGGTTCCCTCCCAGATCACCTGGCCTGGATAAACCATGGCGGATACCGGTGTCGGAAGGTTTGGAGAGGGGGGAACCCAGGGAAGGCCTGTTTTCTGGAAGTACATATTCCGCTCCCAGTTCTTCATCCGGATGACTTCAAGATCGCAATGGATACCAAAATATTCATTAAATAATAAGGCGATTTCACCGATCGTCAATCCATGCCGCATGGGGATTGGATACCTTCCGACAAAGGATTTGCAGTCAGGATGCAGGATATTCCCTTCAACCTGTTTCCCTCCGATCGGATTCGGCCTGTCCAGAATAATAACCTTTTTTTGAAATGCCCTGGCCGCTTCCAGGCAGTAGGACATCGTGTAAATAAAGGTATACACCCGGGTTCCGGCATCCTGAAGATCGATCAGGAGGACATCAATAGGATCAAACATCTCTCGGGTGGGTATCCGTGTTTTTCCATACAGGCTGAAGACAGGAATGCCGGATGTTCGATCTACCATATTATCTGATTCGATCATGTTGTCCTGTTTTTCAGCGAAAAAGCCATGCTGGGGGGAATACATGGCAGTCAGTTGCCCAGGGTATGATTTCTGCAAAAGATCGCCGGCATGGAGGATTTCACTGGAAATCGAAGCCGGATTGCATAACAGCCCCAACCGCTTGTTTCGCAGCTCCGGTAAGGGGTTTTCGATTACGATTTCCAGGCCTGTTTTAACGAGCGCCATATTTTTTGTTCCTATTGTGTTTAAATTGATCGGTTACCATAACAAATATATATTTACAGGAAAACAAAAGATTTGAAAAATGAGGACAAACATACTATAAGCCCGAAGATTCAACAACCAGATTGTATCAAGGAAACAGGGTAATCGCATTTGGAATGTCAACTTTTAAATTCCCCCCTTATAATTGTGCCATATGGCATTTATTCGAGGGAGGCGACTAATATTCCCCCCTTGAGGGGGGCCTGGGGGGTGTCTTGGGTTATCGATGAAAACCATATATGAGAAATATCATGGTTTTGTTACACCCCCCTTAATCCCCCCTCAAGGGGGGAATAGGTTGAGGATATTATTTCCAAATGCGATTACCCTGATAAAGGGAAAAGTCATATGAAAATAAAGGCTCCGAATCACATCTCTGGGATTACGCCCTATCTACCGGGGAAACCCATGGAAGAGCTTGAGAGAGAGCTGGGGATCAAGGATTCGATCAAGCTTGCGTCCAATGAAAATCCGCTTGGACCATCTCCAAAGGCAATGGCGGCGGTTCAAAAGGAGCTGGCAAAGACAAACCGATATCCAGAAGGGGGCGGGTATTACCTTACACAGAAACTTGCCCGGAAATTCAATATATCCCCGAAAAATATTGTGCTGGGGAATGGATCGGATGATGTGATCGGAATGCTGACAAAAGCATTCCTGATTCCCGGGGATGAAGCGATTATGCCGTCTCCGTCTTTTTTAATGTATGAGATTATGGTTCAGGTTGCCGGTGCAATCTCCGTGCGGGTTCCGCTATCTTCTTATTCAATTGATTTGACGGCGATGGCAGCCAGGGTTACCTCGAAAACACGGATGATTTTTTTAACCCATCCCAACAACCCAACCGGAAGCTTCCTTACAGAAGAGGCGTTTTGTTCTTTTATTCGAAAGATACCCGAAGAGGTACTGATCGTGCTGGATGAGGCCTATATTGAGTTTGTAAGGGATGCATCCTCTCTTGACAGCCTGTCCTATCTGACAAGAGATCAACGGATTGTTGTCTTGCGTACATTTTCAAAAGCATATGGTCTTGCCGGGTTGAGAGTCGGTTACGGTATCATGGATCCGGATATCAGCAGTTTGCTTCACAGGGTCCGGCAGCCCTTTAATGTGAATTCCCTGGCTCAAGCTGCGGCAACAGCAGCGCTTGATGATGTGGACTTCCTGGAAAAAACACAGGCATTGGTACACAATGGTCTGAATTATATTTATCGTACACTTGACAAGAAGGGAATCCCATATCTGCCTTCTCAGGCTAATTTTTTGATGATCAGGGTGGGAGATGCGGATCGGGTTTATAGAAAACTGCTTCAGGAAGGCGTTATTGTCAGATCCATGACATCCTATGGATTTCCAGACTATATCCGCCTTACGATCGGGCTGGAAATGGAAAATGAACGGTTCATCAAAGCACTGGAGAAGGTTTTGTGAAAAGTGAGCAAGATTTGTTAATCACCATCGATGGCCCTGCAGGTGCCGGAAAAACAACACTCAGCAAGATTCTGGCAGAAAGACTGGGCTATCGGTATATCGATACAGGAGCCCTTTATCGCGGTGTTGCTTTTGAGGCAATCCATCATGGAATCGCTTCAGATGATGACCAGGCGCTGAAAGAGATGTGCAGCCGGCTTTCATTGCGATTTGAACTTATGGATAAACAGTTGAGACTATATTCCGGTGAAAAAGATATCACAGACCTGTTACGTACGCCGGAAATGGCAATGAAAGCCTCGGCCGTTTCCGCCAGACCGGTTGTCCGATCCTTTCTTCTGGATCTGCAACGGGAGATCGGCCTTGAGAAGAGGGTGGTGTTTGAGGGCAGAGATATGGGAACCGTGGTTTTCCCGGAGGCAGAGGTAAAATTTTTTCTGGATGCCTCTCCTCATATCCGGGCGATCAGACGGTTCAAAGAAATGAAGGGGGCTTCCTCACAAACCCTGGAAGAGGTGGAAAGAGATATTATCCAGAGAGACCGGAATGACAGCACGCGTGCAGTTGCTCCGCTAAAAGCGGCAGACGATGCAGTCCGTATTGATACCACGGAGTTGACCCTGGATGAGGCGATTGAAAAAATGCTGAAGGTCGTAGAGAAAAATGCTCGAAATCCAAAATTAAATGAATAATTCATTGTTTTTTAAATAGTACTCTGATATAAAGATCGACTTGTTTCAACCTCTGGGTTTGAAGCAAAAAAAAATACAGTTAAGGGGGATTTTTTATTAATGGAAGAGATAACAAATAACGAAAATGAAAACAGAGAAAAATTGCCGGAATTAAAGGTAATGCCCGAAATGGATTCATCTGTTGATGAAGATCAGGCAAACGCCATGCAGGAAGAAAGCATGGAAAAGCTGATGAGTCTGTATGAAGAGAGTTTCAAACGATTCGCAGAGGGTGAGGTTGTTAAAGGCAGGATTATTGCCGTGGATAAGGATTATGTTCTGGTGGATATCGGTTACAAGTCTGAAGGTCAGATCAGAATTCATGAATTCAAGGATGAAAACGGTGAGATTGTTGCCAACATCAACGATGAAGTTGATGTAATGGTTGAGTTCTGGGATGAGGAAGAGGAACGCGTTGTCCTGTCCAAAGAAAAGGCTGCCAAGGTTAAGGTTTGGGAAGCGATTCGTGAAACCTATGAAAACGATGGAACGGTTGAAGGAGTGATTGTCAGTCGTGTAAAAGGCGGTTTCTCTGTCGATGTGGGACTTCAGGCATTTCTTCCAGGCTCCCAGGCGGATTTAAGACCGATCCGGAATCTGGATGAGATGGTTGGACAGACCCTGTCATTCAAGATACTGAAATATAATCGTAAGCGCAGCAATATTGTACTTTCAAGAAGGGCCATACTGGAATCGGAACGGGAATCCAAGAGAAGCACGACGCTTTCATCCATTTCCGAAGGACAGGTTATGAAAGGCACGGTGAAGAATATCACCGAATATGGAGTCTTTGTAGATCTGGGCGGTGTTGACGGACTTCTTCATATCACCGATATCTCCTGGGGCCGCGTAAAGCATCCTTCAGAACTTTTTACGGTTGGTGATGAAATTGATGTAAAAGTTCTCTCTTTTGATCTTCAGAAAGAACGGGTCTCCCTGGGCATGAAACAGCTTGCTCCGGATCCCTGGACAATTGCATCTCAAAAATACGCAGTCGGATCACGGGTCACCGGGACGGTTGTGAGTTTAACAGACTATGGCGCATTTGTGGAACTGGAAGAAGGTGTTGAAGGTTTGATTCATGTTTCAGAGATGTCCTGGACCCGAAAAATCAGACACCCATCCAAGGTGGTGAACGCGGGTGATACAATTGAAGCGATGGTATTGGACATCCGGCCTGAAAACAGAAGGATTTCACTGGGTATGAAGCAGATTGCACCCAATCCCTGGGAAGTCATCAGTGAAAAATATCCCATTGGAACAACCATCGAAGGCAAGATCAAAAATATTACGGATTTCGGGTTATTTATCGGAATTGATGATGATATAGACGGACTGGTTCATATCTCTGATATCTCCTGGACCAAACGGATCAAACATCCATCTGAGGTGTATAAAAAAGGGGATGTGGTTCAGGCGATTGTTCTCGACATCGATAAAGGAAGTGAGCGTTTTTCATTGGGTATCAAACAGTTGCAGCCGGATCCATGGAAAACGGTTAAAGAGCGGTATGAGGTCGGGAAAGAAATCAGCGGTATTGTCACCAATGTCACTGATTTCGGGATTTTTGTCGAGCTGGAAGAGGGAATCGAAGGTCTGGTTCATGTTTCTGAAATCAGTAAAGAAAAAATCAAGACCCCGGTTGGACAGTATAATGTCGGTGAATCATTGACCGCCAAGGTGATGAATGTCAATACAGATGAGCGGAGAATCGGTCTTTCCATCAAGCGGCTTGAGTTTGATGATGAAGAAAGTTTGCTCAAGGATTATGTGTCCAACATGAAACCGGCGACCTCTTCTTTCGGTGAGATCCTGAGCGAAAGCCTTCACGAAAAACTGGGTGACAGCACGGACAAAGAAACAGTTCGGAAAGCATCCGGAAAGGAAAATACAAAAGAGTAATTTTCTTTGTAATCCGAATTTTATTGAATCTGTCAGGCGCCGGGAATTTTTCATCCCGGCGCCTTTTTATCTTTGAAATAACAAGCAGCCTCTCGCTTTTTTTGCAGAGGAATCACGGGTGTCAGCCATTGTCTCGAAGGAGCTGACCGGAGGGATTGAATCATTATGTTTTCTCGCAGACATCCTTACCTTTTTTTTCTGATGATCATGTCTATTGCTACTTTCAGTTTTATTATCCTGGTTTCATTTATTGTCAAATCCGGAGGCAGCGGAAGTGGATTTGTTTCGGGTGATAAGGTCGGTATTGTTGAAATTACGGGTGTGATTATCGATTCAAAATCCATCATTGAAAATATTAAAAATTACCGGGAAGATAACTCGATCAAGGCCATTGTTCTCCGGATTGACTCCCCGGGAGGAGGCGTAGGGCCCTCCCAAGAAATATTCCATGAAATCCAGAAAACCGTAAAACAGAAAAAAGTGATCGCTTCCATGGGATCGGTTGCCGCATCCGGAGGTTACTATATCGCGGCCGGAACCAACGGGATTATGGCAAATCCCGGTACAATTACCGGGAGTATCGGTGTTATTATGGGGTATACCAATTTTCAGGAAATTTTCCAGAAAATAGGACTTGTCCCGATTGTTATCAAAAGCGGGGAGTTTAAGGACATGGGATCGCCGCTAAGAGAGATGACCGAACCGGAAAAAAAGATATTGCAGGGATTCGTGAATCAGATCCATCAGCAGTTTGTCAAAGATGCATCCAAGGGAAGATCCATGGATTATCAGAAAATGAAATCCCTGGCAGATGGCCGGATATTTACAGGAGAGGAAGCCAAGGAACTGGGTTTGATTGACCGTATCGGGAATCTGGAGGATGCAATTGAATGGGCAGGGCGTCTTGGAGGGATCAAAGGGAAAATATCCAGAATATACCCGGAAGAAAAGGGAGTGGACCTTCTGAAACAATTCATGAATTCATCGGTTAACCAATTATTTCAAAATACATTCAGATCCCATATGACTGCCGGATATTTATTTCAAGCACCTGCCGGGAGGTAATGGATCAGAGATATTATTCAAAAATACTGACATCACCCTGGCCTCTGCGGATGATTTCGGGCGTATCATCGATTAATCGGATCACACTGGATGGTTTTCCTTCTACCGGACCTCCATCAATAACCATATCAAGCCGTTTCCCGAAATAATCATCGATCAATGAAGGATCATGAAATATGGCTCCATCCGGTTTGGTTGCACTTGTGGAAATAATTGAATTTCCAAGTGTTTCTACCAGAGCAATACAGATCCGGTTGTCGGGAACCCGGATACCGGCTGTTTTCCGTTTGGTCAGCATGATTTTGGGCACCATCCGGGAACCTTCAAGGACAAACGTGTAAGGCCCGGGTAAAAGACGCTTCATGGTTTTATAGGAATAGTTGGTAACCTTGGCATACTGACTGATATTTTTCAGACTGGAACAGATAAAGCTGAAAGGTTTGTCACGATCCCGCTGTTTCAGGGAATAAATTTTTTCAATTGCCTTCTTATTCAGGATATTACACCCGATACCATAATAGGTGTCGGTCGGATATGCAATAATTCCGCCTTGCTTCAAACATTCTATGACCTTATGGATTAACCGTTCCTGCGGGTTGATCGGATTTATTTTAATCAGCATGGTCAAAATATTACTACAGGTTGCCGGAAAATAAAAGTGGTATTCCAATCGTCAATGCATGAATCTTATCCAGCTTCAAGAATACCAAATAATTTATTGCTAAAGAAGTGTCCATTTGGTATTCACCACGGTTAATAGAGATCAAATCAATCAGGACAATTTCTGCTTCCACATGGACACACAGAACCTTTATCTCTTTATTTTGTTAAAAAAAAGCTGCATTTTGATGGGAAAGAAATTTCACCCAATTTGCAGACAAAACATAGACGCAACATTTTTTCCGGAGGAAACCCATGACAATCATACCACCTGAAGAGGCTTTTTCTTTTGATGATGTACTCCTGCTGCCAAGCTATTCAGACATTGTACCCAAGGATGTTGATACCAGTACCAGACTGACCAAAAATATTTCCCTGAATATTCCGATCGTAAGTGCTGCAATGGATACGGTAACGGAATCCAGAACCTCGATCAGCATGGCCAGGGCCGGGGGAATCGGTTTTATTCATCGTAATTTGAGCATCGAGGATCAGGCCCGTGAGGTTGATCAGGTGAAAAAATCGGAAAGCGGTATGATTGTTGATCCTGTGACGGTTCATCCGGATAAGACCATTGAGGATGTGCACGCTCTGATGAAACAATACCGGATTTCAGGTGTGCCGGTGATAAAAGGCAATCAACTGGTAGGTATCGTGACCAATCGGGATCTTCGTTTTGAGACAAAATTGGATAAAAAAGTATCTGAAGTCATGACCAAAGATA
>CAMBQS010000075.1 GCA_945870015.1 Desulfocicer vacuolatum DSM 3385 | reverse complement strand
AGGAAAAAAAAGTGAAATACGAATAGGTTATGTTAGAATGGCTCTTAAAACTGCAAAAAGATCCCTTATTTATTCAGGAGAAGAAGACATCAGCTATAATTTTGGTAAAGGGCGGCCTGTGCATCGGACGTACTTGCGGTGAGGAGGATTTGCAGAAATTGTAGTGGGTGAACACCCTGCCTGCGGGCAGTTTGTACCAGACTGGTAAGAATGCTATGGTTTTTCAGTCCGGATTCAGATCGTGTTCCAAAGGAAGTTTTACGGAAAATCACGAGATGGCGGATTGATTGTTCCGCGTGATTGTTAGTCGTCGGCACACCCGGATGCCTCAAAAACCTAAAGAAGTATTTTTGATCAGGGAAATAATGGGGACAACCATGCTTTTATGCTTTTCTATTTGGATACGCCATCCCTTGTTTGCCGGGTTTCGCGAAGCTCTACCCAGCCTACGATCTGCAACCATCACTGGCCTCTATTCCCGCGCCATTGCCCGGACTTACCAGGACAGCGGACATGCCCTCCGGCATCTCCCTATTTATTTATAAAAAAATCCAACCAACAAGATAGAATCTTGACCGCACAAATACCGGAATTTACTTATCCACACTTGGTATACCCGCAGGCATGACAAGTCATACAGCCCTCTTCAAAGCTGATATGCTGGCCGCACTCCGGGCATTCGTCTCCTTTAAAGGTATTGCCGAAACGTTTGATTTTGCCGTTCGTGTTTTTGACATATCGCTGCTCCAGAATCTGGCCGATTGCATCCGGGATGGAAAGAACCAGCTCCCCGTTATAGAAAACCGTATGCTCTCCCCGGATTCCCTTTACCTGTTCAATAATATTATCCACGGTTACGCCGGATCGGAGCGCGAGAGAGATCAGGCGTCCGATCGCCTCTGTCTTGGCCATGGTGGATTTCCCGGATTTGCCGATGGTTGCGAACACCTCAAACGGCCGTCCTTCATATTCAGTAACGGTAACATAAAGATGCCCCATTCCGGTCCGGATCTTTGTTGTAAAACCCTCCAGGGTTTCCGGCCGATCCTGTACCATGGTCATAAAACTGTCCTCTGTCATCTTCTTTGCCGGGAAGGAGAGAACCTGATTCTCCTTGCTTCCGTCACGATAGATCGTAACGCCTTTGCAGCCGAGTTCATATGCCATGTCATAAATCTTCCGTACATCCTCTTCTGTGGCGTCCTTGGGAAGATTAACGGTTTTGGATACTGCATTGTCCGTATGCTGCTGAAAAGCTGCCTGCATTCGCACATGCCAGGTAGCTGAAATATCATGGGCCGTAACAAACACCCTTCTGATATCAACCGGGATCTCCTCCATATCCCGTATCGTTCCTTTTTCCGCAATCTTTGTCATCAACTCCTTGCTGTAAAAACCCCTCTGTCTGGCAACCTGTTCAAAATAGGGATTGACTTCCACCAGCTTGTCGTTATCCATGACGTTTCGGACAAAACTGAGAGCAAACAGCGGTTCAACCCCGCTTGAACACCCGGCAATGATGCTTAATGTTCCGGTCGGCGCAATGGTCGTCGTTGTTGCATTCCGGTACCGACAATCTTCCTGGTCCTTAAAAATGCTTTTATCGAAATTGAGGAACACACCTCGTTCTTCGGCAAGCTGCTTTGAAGCAGCATGGGATTCCTCCTGTATGAATTTCATCACTTCTTCCGCAATCGCCAGCGCCTGCTCCGAATCATAGGGAATGCCCAGTTGAAAAAGAAGATCTGCAAAACCCATAATGCCCAGACCGATTTTCCGGTTTCCCTTCACCATCTTTTCAATTTCCGGAAGCGGATACTTTGACTGGTCAATGGTATTATCCAGAAACCGGACTGAATTCCAAACCAGTTTTTTCAGGCCCTCATAATCGATTTCCGCAGCCGGTCCATTATGATGGACATACTTTGCCAGATTGATGGATCCCAGGTTGCAGGCTTCCATGGGAAGAAGCGGCTGCTCCCCGCAGGGATTGGTGCTTTCAATCTCTCCCAGCTCAGGAGTTGGATTATCCCGGTTGATGCGATCCAGAAAAATAATTCCCGGATCTCCATTTTTCCAGGCATGTTTAACAAGATGCTGATAGGTTTCATCTGCATTCAATTCCCCGGTTTTTTCCCGGTTGGATGGATTGATCAGATCATAGTTTTCCTTGCTCTGAACCGCTTTCATGAATGAATCGGTGATACCGACCGATATATTAAAATTATTCAGCGCCTTGTCATCCTGTTTGCAGGTAATGAACTCCAGAATATCCGGATGATCAACCCGGAGAATGGCCATGTTGGCACCGCGGCGTGTTCCCCCCTGTTTGACCTGCTCGGTTGCGGTATTAAAAACCTTCATAAAGGAAACCGGCCCGGAAGCAATGCCGCCTGTGGTTCCGACACGGCTGTTGGCCGGCCGGAGCCGGGAAAAGGAAAACCCGGTTCCGCCGCCTGACTTATGAATCAAGGCCGCATGTTTGATGGAATTAAAGATATCATCCATGCTGTCCTCTATGGGCAGAACAAAACAGGCTGCAAGCTGTCCCAGCCGGCGTCCTGCATTCATAAGCGTGGGTGAATTGGGAAGAAATTCAAACCGCGTCATCATCTGATAAAATACCTTTTCCATCTCCTTCTCACGGGTATCATCATCACTGTATTTTTTCTCTGCCCTGGCAATAAATTTTGCAACGCGGTCAAACATCTGTTCCGCTTTTTCAATGACCTTGCCCTGGAGATTTTTTTTCAGATATCTTCTTTCCAGAACCACTCTCGCGTTATCCGACAGCATAATATCGTTTTTGATGAAAACCGTTTTATCCAGCCGGATGGGAGATGGTTTTTTCAGTCCATATTCAAGAAACTTGGATTCAATCATTTTTTCAATAACAGGCATGGTAATGGTGTAGGTCTCCATCTTGGCGATCTCTTCCCGGACAAACCGGCTGATCGCCATTGCCTGGTCCGGGTTGATTGGATTTTCTTTTGCGATAATATCTGAAAAGCGACGATCATCCCATTGATACGCAGACAAATCAAATCGCCCGTCATCCATGATCAAAACCTTGCCCCTGTGACCCATTATGCCTCCTAAAACTCTGTATGATGATAGATGTGGACTGTGTTCAAAAAATCTTATTATTCATTCATGTAAAGTTTTTTGCTCATACTATATATTGTATGTCAAGAAAAAACCATCACAATATATGACATAGTCTGCCATCTGGGCCTGGTTTCACAAAATCCGGATGCGGATCAATCCTTTCCAGAATCCCTGTCTGGAACAAAGCTGTTTGAAATAACAAGAATTTTTAAACCTTTTTTTTCAGGATCAATCTTCATGACCGATCCGATGAATTTTAATGGAATTTGTCGATCCTTTTTTCAATCCCAGGCCAACCACAATAATAATCAGGTCGTCCTTTTTTACCTTGCCTTTTTCAATCAGAATATTTTCACTGGCCTGCACAAGACGGTTTGTATCACTGATGTTTGAAATATGCATCGGGGAAATCCCCCAGTACAGAGCCAGACGGTTGTATACAGCAGCATTGGGTGTGAAAGCATAAACAGGCATGGAGGGCCGCTGTCTGGATATCATCTTGGAGGTGTTTCCGGATACGGAAAAGGAAACAATCCCTTTTCCGCTCACCTCATGAAGAATATTTACTGCCGATTGTGACACAGCATGCGGAACCAGATCCTCTATGCCTTTTTCATACTGTAAATTATATTTCATGAAAGGCGATTTTTCCATCTGCGAAGCAATCCTTGCCATCATCTGCACAGCCTTCACAGGATATTTTCCAGAGGCGGTTTCACCGGAAAGCATCACCGCATCGGTTCCGTCCAGAATTGCGTTTGCCACATCCGAAGCTTCCGCCCGGGTCGGAATGGGATTCACGCTCATGGTTTCCAGCATCTGCGTTGCCGTGATAACCGGCTTGTTCTTTTTCATGGCTGAACGGATAATATGCTTCTGAATCGCGGGAACCTGTTCCGGATGCATCTCCACACCCAGATCTCCGCGTGCAACCATAATGGCATCGGTCACCTCCAATATTTCATCCAGATTTTCCACTGCTTCCGGTTTTTCAATTTTTGCAATCACCGGGATATCTTTCCCCTGCTTTTGAATAATCGATTGAATCTGCTTTACATCATCTGCGGTTCTGACAAAGGACAAGGCAAAAAAATCAACCCCCACTTTGATCCCGAAATTCAAATCCCTTTTATCCTTTTCCGTAAGGGAGGGAGCGGAAACCTTCACACCCGGAAGGTTTATCCCTTTGTTTTCTTTTAATACCCCTCCGTTCATGATTTTACATTTTACCGTATCCTTGGTTTTGGAAAGCACCTTCAGTTCAATCAGACCGTCATCCACCAGAATCACATCATTTTTTTTTACATCCTTTGGCAGATCCTTGTATGTTGTCGAGACAATCTCGGCTGATCCCGGTACGCTTTGAGAGGTGATCGAAAACTCCATACTCTTTTTCAGGACAACCGGTTCACCGTTTGCCAGCTTGCCTGTCCGGATTTTTGGTCCCTGAAGATCCAGAATGATCCCAACCGGCGTATTCATCTCCCGGGAAAGGGAACGGATGGTCTTGATGACCTCGCCATGATCTTCATAACTTCCATGGGAGAAATTCAACCGTGCGACATTCATCCCCTCAGAGATCAATTCTTTCAGAACAGCGCGCGTATTGGATGACGGACCGATAGTGGCAACTATTTTTGTTTTTTTCAGCATACCGCAAACCTCCGTGTCTAAAAATTCAAGATATAGGGAAAAGAGGTGAAAATCCTCTGTCCACGATCAGATGCGTTTGATGTTGACTGGATCTGTTGTTTGAGAATAACTTGGGATATCAATCTTTAATATCGGTAAAGTATGCCACCCTGCTTGCTTTTTGTCAATCCGGTTTATTCAGTAAAGAAACAGGGTCTCCTAAAACAAAATCACCCCGGAAATCCCGCTATATCGGGATTTCCAGGGTGACTGGATCAGATTATTGAATTCGATTCGGTCATCATTTTTCAAGTTTGACAACCATAAATCCGCTTCCCTGACGTTTTACGAATAACTGAAGTGCCCCCCCTTTTTTCACTTTTCCGATTTCACGGGTATAATCCGTAACGCTATCCACTGAATTCCGGTTTACCTCCATGATGATATCGCCTGCGGAAATACCAGCTTGTTCTCCTTTGCTGTCCGGTTCCACCTCTGTCACAATAACACCCTTGGATGACTCCACATTAAACTGTCTGGATATTTCAGGAGTGATTTTTGAGACACGCAGCCCAAGCTCATTTCCGGATTGACTACCCCTGCTGTCAGCCATGGTAGTATCATCCCTTTTTGCAACCATCACGGAGAACACTTTCTCCTCTCCTTTACGGAGAACCTTGACGTCTGTTTTCTCTCCTACGCCGATACCTGCGATAATGTTGGTGAGATCATGGCTGGATGTTACCGGCTTGCCATTCACTTCAACAATGATATCCTTGGTCTGGATGCCGGCCTTTTCCGCAGGGTCACCGGGAAACACCTCTATTACCAGTGCTCCTGTTTGTTTCTCCACCCCGTAATATGCAGCAATCTCCTCGGTCAGGTTCTGGATTCCAACTCCGAGCCAGCCCCTTGTAACACTGCCCTTTCCTTTGAGCTGATTAATGACCCCCTTGGCCAGATCAATGGGGATGGCAAAACCGATTCCCTGTCCGCCGGCTACAATGGCCGTATTGATACCAATAACCATTCCATTCATATCCAGCAGAGGCCCGCCGCTGTTCCCCGGATTAATGGATGCGTCTGTCTGAATAAAATCATCATATGGGCCGGACCCGATAACACGCCCTTTTGCACTGACGATTCCAGCCGTCACGGTGTGAGCCAGTCCAAACGGACTCCCGATGGCAACAACCCACTCCCCAACCTTCAGCTTGTCGGAAGATCCAAACTCCAGAACCGGCAGTTCCTTTTCCGGTTTGATTTTAATCAATGCCAGATCGGTTGAAGAATCGCGGCCGATAATCGTTGCATCATACTCTTTCCCGTCTTTTAGAATGACTTTTATCTGATCTGCATTTTCAATCACATGATTGTTGGTGACAATATATCCGTCCTTATCAATGATAAAACCTGACCCGAGACTCCGCTGTTTAAAATCCCTGTTCGGGACTCCTCCAAAAAATCTTTCAAAAAGGTCATTCTGCTGCTGATTGTTTCCAAACGGATTTCTGGAAAAATGACGGAAAACCAATCCTCCGCCCTTGATATTTTTTTCCGTTCTCACATTGATCACCGCGGAACTCTTTCCCTCTGCAAGAGCGCTGAAACTTTCCGGGATCATCCGGACATTTGAAGATTCATTTTCTGCCATGGCATAAGGGGAAAAAAACACCAGGCCCAGAATCACGGTCAGGCCGACCACAACCAACAACATCGATTTTTTTCCGATTACACGAAACAATGGTAATGAATTCATGACACATCCTCTTTACTGGTTATTTGTTCTGATTATCTTGATTTCCTGTAAACCCGATACCTGTTTTTCATGTCCCTGAATAGCAACCTTGGTGCCAAAAACTATAACAATAAGATGAAAATCTTAAAAATCAACTTCTTATTTGATCGCCGGGTAACCGCATTTGGAAAATTGTAAGCTGTATTGAAATTGTTTTCCGAGTCCAATTCCCCCAATAGTTGTGTCATATGGCATTCGCATCCGGGACATATCGATTCCCCCTTGAGGGGGGTTTGGGGGGTGTAATTATCGTAACTAATTTTTATTATTTGTAAAACACCCCCCATCCCCCCTCAAGGGGGGAATCAGTAAGGCGATTACCCGGATTTGACTACAAATTGCTTGGCTCTTTCATTCCGGATATGATAGCTTTAAAAAATGGATAAAAAAGATCCATGATGCAATCCCGTCTGGATAAAAAATATCCATATTCAACTTATTTTATAGAAATGACATCAAAACAGCAATATCAAAAGTTCTGGTCGTCACCCCAGTCCGGTTCGATCAGGTTATGGGCAAAAAATTAAATATAACTCCGAACAAAAGCCATGAAACAGCATGGCATATTCCTTGCTGAACCACTCGATTTGACGGGAATAAAAACATGGACACCATTCAACAAACAAACCGATTTCAGATAACTGTTCCGCCCTGGATTCTGATCGGGGCTGCGGTCATCCTTTTTCCGCTGTTCTCCCTGATGACTGTTGCCAACATTCACCGACATCGGGAAGCCGGTATTCAGCTTCTTGTGGAAAAAGGCGCTGCCCTTATCCGATCCTTTGAAGCCGGAACCCGAACCGGCCTGATGGGTCAACATTTCAACGGGAAACACCTTCAACAGCTCCTCACGGAAACCGCCATGCAGGAGGATATTGTCTATCTGACGGTTGTGAATAAAAATGGAATCACGCTGGCACACAACAACCCATCGAAAATCGGATTTCCATATGGATCGGAACTGAACCTTTTCAAAATCTCGCAAACTTCGGATATCCATTGGCGCATTATCGAAAAACCAGGGGAACAGAATGTTTTTGAGGTATTCCGCCGGTTTGCCCCTTCCGGAAAGCAGTGGCAGGAGCCCAATGTCCTCAGGCTTTTCCGGCAATTGGGTCTGCCCAACATGACAGACTGGAAAAAAAATGACCCATCGGACCTGGTTATTTTTATCGGCCTGAATATGAGTTCCCTTGAAGAAGCCGGCCGGAATGATATGAGGCAGGCCATTATCATTGCCGGCGTCATGCTCCTGATCGGTCTGACCGGAATCATCCTGCTGTTTATTACCCATAACTATCGCGAGACCCGGGTATCCCTTTCTAGAATCAAGGCTTTTTCCGACAACCTTGTTGAAAATATTCCCATCGGCCTGATCGTGATCGACAACCAGAAACAGCTTGCTTCCTTTAACCAGATCGCTGAATCCTTTTTCGGACGGCTTACCGAAAGCAGCACAGGGAAGGATATCGCAGATATCATTCCAAGGGAGCTGTGGGAACTGATCGAACATCCGGATATACGAAACGGTGTCGTGGAGAAGGAAATCAAGTGCCCGGTAAAGGATGGTAGAATCATTCCTTTTGAGGTCAGCGCGACACTCCTGCATGACCGGGAGGACGACTTTCACGGATACATACTACTGTTCAAGGATTTATCGGAAATTCTGTCCCTGAAAAAAAATCTGGCCCGGAGTCAGCGATTGGCCGCTGTCGGAAGACTGGCCGCAGGCGTTGCCCATGAAATCCGGAATCCGCTGAGCTCCATCAAAGGATTTGCCACCTACTTCAAAGAGCGTTTTGAAAAACAGCCGGAAGATCGAGAAACGGCTGAAATCATGATCCAGGAAGTGGACCGGCTGAATCGGGTCGTCAGTCAGCTTCTGGAGTTTGCAAGACCGGTTTCGGTGACCGGGAAGCCGGTCAATCTTAAAAAACTTATCCAGGACTCCCTAAAATTGATCGAGCAGCAGGTACAGGAAAAAAATATACAGATCATCATCAACCCGCTTCAAGAGATGGACGACCTGATTCTGGATTCGGATAAAATCAGCCAGATTTTGCTGAATCTGTATCTGAATGCATTGGATGCAATGGAAAATGGAGGTTCGCTCACAATTGCTTTTGGACCGCATCCATGGAAGCAGGGGGTCGAAATATCGGTTGCCGATACCGGGGTCGGAATTGATGAAAAGGATCTGCCCAATATTTTTGATCCCTACTTCACCAGGAAACCCAATGGCACCGGAATCGGATTGGCCATTGTCCATAATATTGTTGAAGCGCATAATGGAGAAGTCAAGGTTGAAAGCCGGCTCGGCAAGGGGACAATCTTTACGGTTTTCCTGTCCGAGCTTTCCCGGAATGGAGGATAGACAGATATGACCCTGAAAAGCAACCTGCTGGTCGTGGATGATGACAAGGCCCATCGCACCATGCTCTATACGCTGCTGCGGGGATGGGGATATAATGTTACCCAGGCGGATGACGGATCAACTGCCATTAACCGCGTTCATGAGACCGCTTTTGATGTGATCCTCATGGACATCCGGATGCTGCGAGTATCCGGCATTGAAGCCCTGGAAATAATCCGCTCCTACAATCCCGCCATCCCGGTGATCATCATGACCGCATACTCTTCTGTTGAAACCGCCGTGGAAACCCTGAAAAAAGGTGCCTATGATTATCTCACCAAACCCCTTGATTTTGACAAGCTCCGCATCACCCTGGAAAAAGCCATGGAACATAAACGACTGAAGGAGGAGAACAGAATCCTGAAAGAAAATGCCGGACAGCATTTCAGCAGGCAGAATATCATCGGCAGCAGTCCGGCCATGGCAAAACTGTTTGAAGTTGTCGAACAGGTTGCACCGAGCGAGGCAACGGTTCTGATCCACGGAGAATCCGGAACCGGAAAGGAGCTGATCGCAGGTCTGGTTCACTACAACAGTTTCCGGAAAAACCATCCTTTTATCAAAATCAATTGTGCTGCCATCACCGAAACCCTGCTGGAATCCGAACTCTTTGGACATGAAAAAGGAGCGTTTACCGGAGCGGATAAAAAAAAGGAAGGAAAATTTCTTCAGGCGGATAAGGGCAGCCTGCTGCTGGATGAAGTCAGCGAGATGCCCCTTTCCATGCAGGTGAAACTGCTGCGGGTTCTTCAGGAAAGGGAAGTCACAAGGGTCGGCGGCGATACGGTTGTGCCGGTGGATGTCCGGGTGATTGCCGCTACCAATCAAAACCTGGTCGAGATGGTTGAAAAGGGAAGATTCCGGGAGGATCTTTTCTATCGTCTAAATGTTGTCCTGCTTGAAGTTCCTGCATTGAGAAACAGGGGAGAGGATATCCCGCTTCTGGCAGCTCATTTTCTGACTCTTTTTTCAGAAAAAAATCGGAAAAAGATAAAAGGATTCACTCCCGCAGCAATGGATTGTCTGATCAAATACAATTGGCCCGGCAATGTACGGGAGCTTATGAACACGGTTGAAAGAACGGTTGTACTGGCAAGATCTGATTATATTGACGTTGCAGAGCTTCCTGTGGTACAGAGGCAGCCTTTACCGGAAAATGCCTTCGCCATCCGGAATATTGAACCGGAATCGGTCCGGATCGAAGATGTCTCTCTTGAAACAATTGAAAAAACTGCTATCATCCGGATGCTTCAGGCGGTCAACCGCAACAAAAGTGAAGCAGCACGGCGGCTGGGCATTACCCGGAAAACACTGCACAAGAAACTGAAACAATACGGCTTGATGCCGTAAGGGGATAGAGAAAAAACATGTTCACCTTTTTTAAAATTATGGAAACCATTGTGCTGCCGCCGGGAATTTTTATCCTGATGTTGGGGATTATCGGCTGGGTGCTGATCCGGGGAAAAAATTTCAAAATTGGAGCGGCCACCCTTTTGGTCGGGATCTGTATCTGGGCGCTGGCCGTTTATCCGGTTTCCAACTCCCTGATGAAGGGGCTGGAGTCCTCCTTTTCCATTCCCGGAATAACCAATGAAGATGTCATCATTCTCCTTGGCGCAGGACTGAATAAAAACGTTGTAGACCTCACCGGCACTGGATTCCCGGACGGAGACATGCTGGGACGGATCACAACGGCAATCCGTCTCCACCGGCGGTACAACATCCCGGTTATTATCGCAAGCGGAAAGGTCTATCCGGAAGGAGAAGCCGGGGCGCCTGTGGATAAACGGATCATGGTGGACCTGGGGGTTGATCCAACCAATATCATTGTTGAAAAAAAAAAGCCGGAACACCTATGAAAACGCCCGGTATGCAGCTATGATCTGTCAGGATCTGGGGTACAAAAAGCCCATCCTCCTGACCGCGGCCTATCATCTGAAGCGCGCCCGGATGGCGTTTCAACCAACCGGCCTGACAACCACCCCCTTTCCGGCCTACCGGTATTCTTCCGACAACCCCGCATTTTTCTGGAGAAGCTTTCTGCCCT
>CAMBQS010000074.1 GCA_945870015.1 Desulfocicer vacuolatum DSM 3385 | reverse complement strand
CCGCGTCATCAGTGAAATCCGCCGCATCGGTGTGGCGAATCCGGTTTTCATGATTGATGAAATCGACAAGATCGGGCAGGATTTTCGAGGCGATGCTGCATCGGTGTTCCTGGAGATTCTCGATCCGGAGCAAAACAGCCGTTTCACGGATCACTATCTTGAAATTCCTTTTGACCTGTCCGGTGTTATTTTTATCGCGACGGCCAACGTGATCGAGCAGCTTCCTCCGGCCTTGCTGGATCGCCTGGAAGTCATCCGTTTCTCCGGCTACACGGAAAAAGAAAAAATGGAAATCGCCCGCCGGTATCTGATTCCCCGCCAGTTGAAGTCCCATGGTTTTTCCGGCCGTCTTCCGGAATTTTCCGACAGCGCTTTGGCCACCATCATTCAGTGCCATACCAGGGAAGCGGGTTTGCGGAATCTGGAAAGGGAGATTGCAGCTATCTGCAGAAAGCTCGCGCGGTTTCATTTGCAACAGCCGGAAAACAAGGAACCCATGGTTGTGGATCAGGAAGCGGTCGTCCGATTGCTGGGTCCACCCAAATACATTCATGAAATCGCGGAAACCCAGCCTCGTTTAGGTGTTGTTACGGGACTTGTCTGGACCGATGTGGGCGGTGAGATTGTCTTTGTGGAGGCAAGCCTGATGAAGGGCAACCGGCAACTCATTCTGACCGGTTCCCTGGGTTCTGTGTTGCGTGAATCTGCCCAGACCGCATTGAGTTATGCGCGCGTCAACGCCCAGGCACTGGGAGTTGATCCGGATTTTCTGAGTGAGCAGGATATTCATATCCATATTCCTGCTGGCGCCATTCCCAAGGATGGGCCTTCCGCCGGAGTCACCATAGCGGTTGCCCTGATCTCCCTGTTGACCCGTCGCCCCGTGCGTCCGGATGTTGCGATTACAGGAGAGATGACCCTGATGGGCCGGTTGTTGCCGGTCAGCGGTATCCGGGAAAAGATACTTGCCGCCCAGCGGGCAGGCGTCCGGATGGTGATCCTTCCCAAACGAAATGAAGCGGATTTGCAAGCCATTGAAATGGAAGCGCGGGAAGGAGTTGAAACGATTCTGGCGGATGATGTGGCATCGGTATTGGACCGGATGCTTATGCCGAATTCATGATTCCATATTGTTGCGCCGCAGCTTGCGCCACAGAGAGACACGGTCAATACCTAAGATTTCGGCAGCCTGGGTTTTGTTGTTACCTACCTGTTTGAGAATCCATGCGATATACTCGATCTCATTTTCTTCCAGGGTCATGAATCCGCTTTTTCGTCCATGCCGGATCGGCAAGGCCGCGTGCTGGATATCCGTTGGCAGATGCCCGGTTTCAATGGTGTTTCCTTCTGCAAGGGCAATGGCCCGTTCCATAATGTTTTCCAGCTCCCGGACGTTCCCTGGAAATTCATAACACATAAGAATGCTCATAACCTCCTCTGCGATTCCTTCCACCTGTTTGCCGTAGAAGCGGTTGAATTTGGTCATCAGGTGTCGGCAAAGCAGCGGTATATCTTCCTTTCGTTCGGAAAGCTGGGGGATGCGAAGAGAGATGACATTGAGACGGTAGTACAGGTCCTGACGAAACAATCCACGTTCCACTTCCTGTTTCAAATCCTTGTTGGTGGCGGCCAGAATACGGATATCGACCGGAATTTCATCGGTGCCGCCGACCCGCAGAAAACTTCTTTCCTGAATCACGCGCAGCAGTTTCACCTGCATGGAAAGAGGCATATCACCGATTTCATCCAGGAGAAGAGTTCCTCCCTGGATGGCTTCGAGCAATCCTTTCTTGACCCCACGGGCGCCGGTAAACGCTTCCTTTTCGTGGCCGAACAACTCGTTGGCCAGAAGCTCTTCGGTGAAGGCCCCGCAATTGATTGCCAGGAACCGCTGCTCCCGGCGGAAACTGAGTTCATGGATCATACGGGCCACCAGTTCCTTGCCGGTTCCGGTTTCGCCCAGGATCAATACGTTGCAATCCGTGGGTGCGATCTGCTCCATGGTGCGTTTGACCATCTCCATGCCATGGCTTTTTCCGATCAGGGTGGGTGTTTCCCGCCGGCTGTCGACTTTCAGCCGGAGTTCCTTTACTTCCTTTCTGAGGGATCGTTTTTCCAGTGCCTGCCGGACAAGGATACGAACTTCGTTCAGATCGTAAGGTTTGGCCAGGTAGTGGTAAGCGCCTTTTTGCATGGCTGCGACTGCTGTCGCCACTGTAGCGTACCCGGTGATGACGATCACCTCAATGGTTGGATATAAAGCCTTGGCACGCTCCAGCACCTGAATCCCATCCACCGCCTTCATGCGCAAATCGGTCATAACCAGGTCGAATTCCCTGGCTTCCAGTGCCTGGATGGCGGCACTGCCATTGTCAACCGCAGTAACCTCGTACCCTTCTTTTTTCAGGATATGTTCCAGATTTTCCCTTGCAATGGGTTCATCATCCACGATCAATATAAAAGCGCCGTTCATCCGCTCTTCCTCTTCATGCTAACGGTTTGTACATCGGCAGGCGGATGATGAAGCGCGTACCTTCGCCCACCTTGCTGTGTGCGGTAATGGTGCCGTGATGTTTCTGAATGATGCCGTAAACAATGGACAGCCCCAGCCCGGTTCCTATACCGACCTCCTTGGTCGTGAAAAATGGATCGAAAATCATGCTAAGATCCTTTTCCGGTATTCCGGAGCCGGTATCTTCGATGGTGATGATATCCTGATGATGAGATGGTTCCGATGTCGCTGCGATGCGGATATGTCCTGATGTATCGCCGATAGCCTGGACGGCGTTCATCAGCAGATTTAAAAGCGCTTCCTGCATCTTATGAGAATCTATATGTAAAATCAATTCGTCGGGGACGTCGACCTCAATTTCGATATGGGCCGCCATATTGCTCGAAATCAGCCGGACCGTGTCCTCGATAAATTTCCGCAGACAGATGGGTTTGGGTTCAAAATTCCTTTCCCGGGAAAATTCGAGCAGACCCTTGACGATATCCCGTGCCCGGTGGATTTCCTGTTCGATATTGCCCAGCATTCTTTGCACAAATTCAGGATCAGCTTTATTAATTTCCTCCATTAAAATCTGGCAGGAAGTGGAGATATTGTTCAATGGATTGTTGAGCTGGTGAGCCACTCCGGAAGTCAGGATTCCGATGGCCGACAATTTTCTGGCTTGCAGTATCTGCTCATGACGTTTTTCCAGCTCCGTCACCATCCGGTTGAATGCGGCCACCACCCTCTGGGTTTCATCCCGGGTGGATGGCAGCGGAATCGGGCTGAAATCGCCTTCGGCGACACGTTTTGTATTTTTTTCTATTAATTTGAGGGGATAAATGATCTTGCGGGCCACGGTACGAGCCATGAACCCTCCCACGCCGAGCATAAGGGCGATAAATATGAGCAGATTGGTTTTCAATCGATGAACAATGGCCTGGATTCGATCCCGTTCGAAATTGACCAGCTCGATGGATATGTTCACCATGTTTTTGCCGCTTTCCCGTAAATGATTTTCCAGGTCCGTACATTCTTGAGGATGAATTGCAATACAATCCGACATTTCCCTCATGGCTTTTTCATATTCCTGAAATATGTTTTTAAGTTGACTGAACCCAGGAGCGACTTTCAGGTCGCTTACCTCCGGAATGATGGAAGCGAGCAACCGTCCTCCCATTTCAAGGTATTCCTGATTTTCCTTCAGATCCTCAAGCGAGCCATACAGAAGATAATTTTTTTCATATCGCCGGATTTCGAGGATGATATTGCTGATATCATCCACAATGACTGCAATATTCTGTTTGCGGACGATATCGCCCAGATATTGATAGGAAATACCACCGATAAAACCAGTGGCCGACATATAGATGATCAGTCCGGCCACGACTTTCTGACGGATGTTTAATGCAAGGGAGATGGTTCGGGTCATTCTGCCTCCTGACCGGTATCAAAGCTTATTGCTTTGCCAGAAAAGCATGAAGCCAGCTACGGAAATCACAGCCATGCCCATGATGATCCAGCATATGATCTGCAATCCTGTTCTGCCCTGACGCTGTCTTTGCCTGTCAAGGAAGATGACAACATTAGGTCAGTTCCATGGATAAGTCAACAGATGGGAAAACAGACTCACATACCATTCCGGTTTCATGCGCCTGGTTTTTTAATCCTGTTTTTTTTCAATTGGCTCGATCCGGATCGTCACCCGCCGGTTTTTGGCTCGTTCCTCAAGGGTGTCATTGGGTAAAATCGGACGCTGGTCAGCATAGCCGAGCGCTGTCAAACGTCTGGGGGGAACTCCATTTTCGATAAACAGCCTTACCACACTGCTGGCACGGGCGGATGAAAGTTCCCAGTTGGAAGGATAGACTGGTGAGCTGATGGGAATATTGTCGGTATGTCCTTCGACCATCACCATGTTGGGAACGGTCGTTACTACGTCAGCCACGGCTTTCAGTACTTCAACCGGCTGTTTTTCCAATACCGCCTGGCCGGGTTCAAACAGAACGCCGGCATTGATCTCCACGGAAACGCCGATCCGGCTTTGGGTAACCCTTACCTGACCTTCCTTGATCAAAGGTTCCATCACCTTGAGGATATCGTCGGCGATTTCTTTCATTTTTTCTTCCTGAACCGGATCCACTCCATCTGTCTGTATTACGGTTGTCGCCACGGGAATTGTGGAAATCGTATTTAAACCGACCGGGCCGGCTGCGGATTCGACGGAGATTGCTTTTTCCGGGTCATCACTGAAGGCTTCGATCAGGGATGCACTCAATGTTTTGTATTTGCCTTCATTGACGGAAGATATGGCATACATCACAACAAAGAAGGCAAACAGAAGCGTAATGAAGTCTGCGTAGGAAACCAGCCAGCGCTCATGGTTTTCATGTTCTTCCTGTTTTTTTTTGCGCATCATGAATGTTCACAATCCGGAAATTCCGTTTTTTTGCCATCCGCAGGCTATGGAATGTAACCCTGCAACCGGGTTTCGATATTACGCGGGTTTTCACCGTTTGCAATGGAGCACAGCCCTTCGATCATCATCTCCCGAATGGTCACCTGCTCTGCGATGATGGTTTTCAGCTTGTTGGCCATGGGAAGGAAAACCAGGTTGGCCATGCCTACCCCGTAAATTGTGGCGACAAAGGCAACGGCAATGCCGCTGCCGAGTTTGGAAGGTTCGGAAAGATTTTCCATGACGTGAATCAGGCCCATTACAGCACCGAGGATTCCGATTGTGGGGGCATAACCGCCTGCGCCTTCCCATACTTTGGCTGCCTGGCGCTGGTGTTCTTCATAGATACTGATTTCAATTGCCATCTCTTCGCGGATTTTTTGGGGTTCAAACCCATCCACCACCATCTGCAAACCCTTGCGATCAAAAGGCTCGCTTAAACGATCGAGGGGAAATTCCAGCCCCAATATTCCATCCCTTCGGGAAATCTGGCTCCAGGAGAGAATGTCCTTGATCAGCTTATGGGGATCGGCGGGAGGAGGCATGAACACCCATTTGACCAGTCTGATTCCCTGAATAAAAGTCGGCAGGGTGGTTTGCAGCATGACAGCGCCCATGGTGCCGCCCATGACAATGAAAAAAGCAGTCACTTGCAACAGCGAGTGTACACTGCCGCCTTCGAGAACCTGGCCTCCCAGGATAGCGACGATGGATAGTGTCAGCCCTGCGATACTGATCTTGTCAATCTTGTCATGTTTCATCTTGTCGGGGTACCGGGTCTGTTTTATTGAATCAAGATAAAGCGTTTTGATACCTTACCAGAGAATTATCAGTGGTTTTGTCAAAAAATAGTGATCGGTTCAGGGAGTAAACGGGGGTAAGATAAGCTTTATTTCCAGGATCAATATAAGTGAAAGGCATTTTTGTGTCAATAGTATTGTTATTGTAAAAGGATTTCACCATACCAGCCGAGTATGATACCGCAGGGTTCAATCCGAAAAAGGGATCATCATGATTATTTGAAGATGCGTTTGTCGAGTACCTTCCGGTTGGAATCAAACGTACCTGGTTCCACCAGTTTGACAGTGACATCCCAGCCTAAAAATTCTGATATTTCACGGTGAAGACGTTCGATCAGAATGTTCTGTTTTTTCATTTCATCAAAAAAGGTAAAATCCGATATTTCAAGCAGCACGATCAGTTGATCCAACTTGTCGACCTGTTCGATCATCAGTTGGAAAACCGGTTGTCCGCCGGTTATTTTGGAAAGCACCCGGGATATCTGTTCCGGGGTGATGCTTGTCCCTTTGATGACAACCACATCGTCACATTTCTGGAAAATTCTTGCAATCCGGCAGTGGGTTCGTCCGCAGGTGCAGGGAGCGTAATCAATTCTGGTCAGATCACCGGTACGGAAACGAATCAGGGGGAAGGCCTGTTTTGATATGGATGTCAGAACAAGCTCGCCCAAAGATCCCGGAGGCAAAGTTTCAAGTGTTACCGGATCGATGATTTCAGGAAGGAAATGATCCTCGGCAATATGCAGTCCGTTTTTTGCCGGGCATTCCCATGCGACTCCCGGACCGAACAACTCGGTCAGGCCATAGGTATCGGTTGCCGTGATATGCATTTTCGATTCAATATGCGAACGGGTGGATTCGGACCAGGGCTCAGATCCTAAAATAGCATGCTTAAGCGCAAGCTTGTTCGGATCTACATCCATCTCTTCCATCATCTGGGATAGACCGATGGCGACTGTGGGCGTCGAAACCAGGGTCGTGGTACGAAAATCCCGCATGATTTTGACCTGGTCCTCGAATTTCCGGGCGGACATGGGAATCACGGATGCCCCGATCTGTTCAGCCCCGACCTGTACGCCGAAAGGTCCGGTGGTGATGCCGAAGGTCAATGCGATCTGAACCACATCGTCCTTGGTGACGCCGACAGCCGCAAGATTCCGGGCAATCAGTTCCCCCCAGCTTGTGATATCGCTGCGGGTAAATCCAACCACGATGGGATCATCAAAGTTGATGGAAGCCATGTGAAGGCGGACAACTTCCCGTAATGGCACGGCAAACATATCATACGGGTAATTCAGGCTGAGATCCCTCCGGGAGATAAACGGCAATTTTTTGATATCAGAGATATGTTGCAGGTCTTCCGGCATGAAATCGATTTCTCGAAAAACCTTCCGATAGTGCCGGACATTCTTATAAACCCGATTCAGGGTGGCCTGCAAGTTTTCCAGTTGAATCTGTTCGATCTCCGGTCGATCCATACATTCGATTTTTTCGTTCCAGAAAGCCATGTTTTTCCCTCGCTGAAAATGGTTTGGTCTGATGAGCCAATTTCAAAAGTCTGTTGTTGTAGTTCCGGCGAAAGCCGGACACGCAGTAAAGCGTAACACTATCTGGTATTTTCAGTTTTTTTCTGGACATCGGCTTTCGCCGGCGTGACGCTTTTCAATCGTTTTGGAATTGGCTCTGCCTATTCCCAAATCTCCTTCTGGTCTTTTCCCAGGTAGGCCCGTTTTACTTCCTGATTGGACATCAATGCCATTGCGTTTTCCTCCAGCACGATTCTTCCGGTTTCAATCACATAGCCCCGGTCGGCGATTTTCAAGGCAGCATTTGCATTCTGTTCAATCAGCAAAACCGTAAGTTTTCTCTCTTTCTGAAGCTGCGCAATGATTTTGAAAATTTCTTTGATGATCATAGGCGCCAGCCCCATGGAGGGTTCATCCAGGAGCAGCAACTTGGGTCTGGCCATTAATGCCATGGCAATGGCCAGCATCTGCTGTTCTCCGCCGCTCAAGGTTCCTGCAAATTGATTTTTTCTTTGTTTTAAAATGGGAAACAGTTCAAACATCCCTTGAATATCGGTTTTCAATTGGGCCTTGCCGTGACGCTTATAGATGATGTGCCCGCCCAATTCAAGGTTTTCATACACGGACATGGGACGGAAGATCTGCCGGCCTTCGGGCACATGGGCGATACCATGCTCAACCAGTTTTTCAGGGGGGACGCCTGTGATCTCTTTATTCTGATAGAAGATTTTCCCACCCTTGACCGGCTGGAGACCGCTGATAACCCGGAGGGTGGTTGTTTTTCCAGCACCGTTGGCACCCAGCATGGCCACAATTTCACCCTCGTTAATATGCATGGAAATATTTTTCAATACATGCACCAAGCCGTAATAACCGTTGACATTTACCAGACGAAGCATCGGACTACGTTCCTAAATAAGCGTTTATGACATCCGGATTCAGTTGGATCTCCTTTGGCGTTCCTTCGGCGATCAGTTTGCCGAAATTGATTACCGCCACCTTGTCGGAGATATCCATAACCAGCTCCATATCATGTTCAACCAGAACCACCGTGATGTTCATCGATTTGATCTTCCGGATCAGCTCTCCCATGACCATGGTTTCACGCGCATTTAATCCGGAAGCTGGTTCATCCAGGAAAAGAAGTGCAGGTTCCAGGGCCAGCGCTCTGGCAATTTCCAGCATGCGCTGATTCCCCAGCGGCAGGCTTCCGGCAGGAAGATCGGCATACTGATCCAGGCCCAATAATGCAAGCCGTTCTTTTGCTGAGTTTCGAATCTGGTTTTCCTCCCTGCGCAGCATGGGCGGCAGGATGGATGAAAAAAACATGCCGCTGCGGGATCGCAAATGCCGGCCGACCATCACGTTTTCAAGAACCGTCATGTTGGAGAAAACCTGAACATTCTGAAAGGTTCTTCCAATTCCCATGGCAGCGATCACATGCGGTTTTTTATGGTTCAATTCCGTACCGTTGAAATTGATTTTTCCGGAAGTCGGTTTTAAAAATCCGGTGATGAGATTAAAAACAGTGGTCTTGCCGGCTCCGTTCGGACCGATGAGGGAAGTCACTTCACTTTTGTTGAAAGAAAGGCTGAGGTTGTCCACTGCAACGACTCCGCCGAATATCTTGCGTAAACTCTCGATCTTGAGGATGCTACTCTGCACGTTCTGAAATCCTCCCGGCCAGTTTTCCCCCGAATCCGGAAATTGATTTCAGCGACCGGCTGAGACCGTCAAACAATCCTTCGGGTAAAAAAAGCATGATCAGCAGAAGAATGCCGCCGTAGACCAAAGTATCATAGTCTGTCTGATACCGGATGCCGATTTCCTGGAGGTATTCGGACAGGAACGACAGAAATTCCGGCAACAGTGAAAGCAGAACCGCTCCGGTAATTGCGCCCCATATGTTGTGCAGGCCACCTACCGCCACCATGGTCACCAGCAAAACAGAATGCATGATGTCAAATGGTCCCGGATCGATATAAAGGACATAATGAGCGTAAAGACTGCCGCTGATGGAGGCATAAATTGCGCTTAATACAAGAATCTTTATTTTGTCCACCGCGATATTCACCCCCAGGGACGAAGCTGCATCCTCACTCCCGTGAATAGCCTGCAAACCCCTTCCCACCCGGGAATGGATCAGATTAACGGCCAGATACAACCCCACTACCACAAATCCCCAACTGAAGTAAAAATTGCGGGTATCCGAATTCAGGGCAAAGCCGAAAATCTGCATGCGGGGGATACCGGAGATGCCGGACGGGCCGCCGGTTACATCCACGGCAGCAACGGAAACAATGTGGACAATGGAGGCAAATCCAAGGGTGGCCATGGCAAGATAATGGCCCTTGAGTCTCATGGTCGGGATACCCACAATAATGGCAGTGACGGCGGCAAGCAACACGCCGCACCCCATGGCTGTCCATGGTGACCAGCCCAGTCTGGTGGTGAGTATGGCCGATGAATAGGCACCGATGGCAATAAACGCACCATGACCGATGGATATCTGACCGGTGTATCCCATCAGAAGGCAAAGTCCTGTGCATGTCAGGCAATTGAAAGCCGTAAATATGAGAACACCCAGATAGTAATCGTTTCCGACCAGATCCGGTATGGCTGCGATGACGACAATCAGGATTCCGATGCCGATATAATCTTTGATTTTCATATGTTAAAACTCTTTTAATCTCATGGCTTCGGAACTTCCAAACAGGCCGCTCGGGCGGACAAACAGAACCAGCAAAAGAATGATCAGGGCAATGGCGTCCATATAGTGGGATGAGATATAACCGGCTGCCAGAGCTTCCAGCACGCCGATCAGGACGCCTGCAATGATGGCGCCCATGCTGTTGCCGAGCCCGCCCAGAACAGCCGCTCCAAACCCCTTGATTCCAAGCAGGGCCCCACGGGCATAATCCATTTGAATGATCGGAGTGATGATGATGCCTGCGATAGCCCCGATGCCTGCGGATAAAGCAAAGGAAAGCATTACCATTTTCCGGTCATTGATGCCGACAAGGCGCGCTGCATCCCGATTGATGGCGCAGGCCCGCATGCATTTCCCGGTCATGGTGTAGTTGAAGAAAAAAATATACCCGGCCACGATGAACAAAAGGATTCCGATAATCCATAAGGTCTGGGGAAGAATCGTGGCTCCGTAAAAGTCTAGTGTCTCGGAGCTGGAGAAATGTCTCATGAAATGCGAGTTTTTTCCCCAGAAGCACATGGCGACACCTCTTATGATAATGGAAACCGCTATGGTGATGATGATCAACCGGAGCACTGTCGGGTGTTTGACGGGATTGATCGTGAACCGTTCCATGGCGATTCCGACAATGGTGACAAAGGCTGTCGTAAGCAGAAATGCAATCGGCATGGGAAGATTCCATGTCATGGTCAGGGTCACCATCATCAGACCACCGATCACAACAAATTCACCCTGGGCAAAGTTGATGATTCCGGTGGCGTTGTAAATCATGTTGAATCCGATCGCCGCCAGGGCATAAATGCATCCCCGTTGGATCCCCATGAACATGAATTGGAGGATATCCGAAATGGTACTTTCCGTCATGATTCTGCCTGTGATTTTTTTCCGGACCTGGTTTTGCAGATCCGGACAGCAATACAAATATGAGATTCCAACAAAATGTGTCCGCTGTCAATGACCGGATCGGGTTGAATCCTTATCATCAACAGCGGACATGAAAAAGACCAAAAGGTCACGATCCAGAAATTATTCCGTGAGAACGACGAATTTTCCGTTCTGTACGGTCAACATCT
>CAMBQS010000073.1 GCA_945870015.1 Desulfocicer vacuolatum DSM 3385 | reverse complement strand
AGCGGCATTCTGCACATTTCCGATTTTAAAGAATGAAATGGTGCTTTGAAGCTGCTCCGCCTGGGCAGCCAGTTCCTCGGAAGTGGATGACATCTCTTCTGAAGCGGAAGCATTTTGCTGAATCACCTGATCCAGTTGCACCAGGGCTGAATTGATCTGTTCTGCACCGGTGTTCTGCTCCCCGGATGCCGCATTGATTTCCTGAACCAGTTCGGCTGTTTTGCGGATATCCGGGACGATTTTTGTCAGCATTTCACCGGCTTTTTCCGCAATTTCCACACTGGAGATGGAAAGCTTGCTGATCTCTCCTGCTGCGTTCTGACTACGTTCCGCCAGTTTTCTTACAGCATCCGCAACAACGGCAAAACCTTTTCCATGTTCTCCCGCTCTTGCCGCCTCAATTGCGGCATTCAAGGCCAGCATGTTGGTCTGGCGGGCGATTTCTTCAATGATTGAAATTTTTTCCGCGATCTGTTTCATGGCGCTAACGGTTTGTCCAACGGCGGCGCCTCCTTTTTCCGCATCATCGGCTGCCTGCATGGCGATCTTTTCGGTCTGCTGGGCATTTTCCGCATTCTGTTTGATATTGGCAGACATCTGTTCCATGGAAGAGGATGCCTGTTCAGCGGAAGCTGCCTGTTCCGTGGCACCTTGCGACATCTCTTGGGATGTGGAGCTCAACTGCTGGCTGCCGGATGCAACATTATCCGAAGCATTCCGGACATCACCGACAATGTTGCGAAGGGAGAAAACCATATTTTTCATGGAGTCAAGCAACTGAGCTGTCTCGTCATGTCCTTTAATGTCAATCTCTACAGTGAGATCACCTTTTGCCAGCTTGTTGGAAATTTCAACCCCTTTGGTCAAGGGAACGGTAATGTTCCGGCTGAAAAGCATCAATACCGGGATCAGGATAGCGATTGCCAGCAGCATGGTGATCATTCCGATAATGGAAGCACGGTATACCAGGCTGGAGAGATCATTCTGGGCTTCATGCTGCTCTGCAGAAACCGATGCGGATAGGCGAGTCAGTCCTTCGGTGATCGCCTTTCCATTCTGATCCAGTGTAACATCTATATCTTCAAATTCTTTAAGAATCTCCTGTGAGCGAACCGCTCCTTTTTGAATCAACTGGGACAAGTCGGTCTGAATTTGTCTGGCTAAGGTGGGAAGAGCATTGGCGACCTGCGCAGCCATCTCCTTTTCTTCTTTTGTATCTGCCATCTGGATCAGGTTCTGGATATTATTCTGGAGATAGGTCAGGTTGGTGTTGATCACTTCCATCCGTTTTTCGTCAATTTTTCCAGCCTTTTTATCAATAATGGAATCCATTGCAGCAAGAATCACCTGGTAATAGGCGCTGATCATTTTATTCAACAGATCCATCTGTCTGTTTTTCAGGGATGGATCATCAGTTGCTCGCTGTTTTTTTTGTGAAGCATCGAGCAGGGCAGCAAGGGCCTTTTCAATCTGCCCACCGTTTTGATCCAGGCCGTCATCAATTATAGCGAAATCCTGTTCGATTATATTGAATTCATTGGCGCTTTTTTCAATCAACTCCACCAGATCCACCTGGATTTTTTTGGCCAGGGTACCAAAGGTTTCACGGATTTTTCTGGCCTCGTTTTTTTCTTCCTCTGTATCTGCTATCTCCTGGAGTTTTTCCAGATTAGTCTGGATAAAGGAGATATTGTCATTGATGATCTTCATTCGTTCCGGATCGATTTTTCCGGAATCCTTATCGACAACGGAATCCATGGCCGCAAGCATCAGTCGGAGTGTGCGTTCTTCCATTTCAGAGGTCAGTTCAAGCTGCTCACTTCGGAGGATGGAAGTTTCCGAACCATTTCGCGTCATGGAATTGGTCACGAGTGATATTACACCCATAATGAGAAGAACCAGGACAACGCCTCCGCCCATGACTAAAAATTTTTTGGCAATTGACAACTTCATGATGATCTCCTTTTTTTGATTTACCACTTTTTTATAATGATTTATCCTGCATGCGCTTGGCTCAGTTCATTTTTTGGTTCATAGTTCGTCGGCACAAGGGATAGTTCTTCAGACGAGAAAACCCGGTCTATGTCGAGCAGAATGATAAAGTCATCATTCTTTTTTCCCATACCTTTGATGAATTCCGTGTTGAGCCGGGTTCCGATTTTCGGAGGAGGCTCAATCATCTCGGAATCCAGGGTGATCACCTCCTGGACTGAATCAGCCAGTGCACCCAGAAGAGTTGTTTCACCGTCCAGGGTGATTTCCATGATGATGATACAGGTATCTACGGTATTCTCCGACATGTTCAGTCCGAATTTCAGCCGGAGATCAATGACCGGAACCACTCCTCCTCTCAGATTGATCACTCCCCGCATGAATTGCGGCATTTTGGGAACCTTGGTGATCGCGGTATAATCCAGCACTTCTCGAACCTGCAGGATGTCAAGAGCATAGATCTCTTCATCCAGTTTGAATGTTAAAAACTGTCCGGTCTCAAATGTTCCTTTTTCTTTCATTTTATGCCTCCATTTCAAAAAAACGTTGGGAAGGAATATATATAAAAAATTAAAAATTCAGGCCAGGCTGCAGGATATTGGAAAACTCGCGGTACAGTTATTGAAGCACAGGAATTGACCGAAATATCAGTGGGCCAGTTTGTTCACATCCAGAATCAATGCAACCGTGCCATTTCCCAGTATCGTTGCTCCGGACACATCCTGAATATTTTTGAATGCAGGGCCAAGGGATTTGATTACGGTCTGATGCCCGCCGATCACATTGTCTACAACAAATCCGATTCTCTCTCCATTGACTTCGGTGATCACGATATGTTCCAGATCCGGTTTTTCAGACTCAATTTCAAACTGATCCCGCAGCCGGACATAGGGAACGACTTCACCGCGGACATTCAGTATATTTCTTCCTTTTATTTTGTCCGCCTTTTTTCTGTCCAGTTCGACACATTCCTCCACGGAAGATAAGGGTAAAATAAAATAATCATTGCCGATGTTGACCATCAGCCCGTCGATAATGGCCAGGGTAAGCGGCAGTTTCAGCGTGATGGCGG
Source organism: Desulfocicer vacuolatum DSM 3385 (assembly GCA_945870015.1). Taxonomy (GTDB): domain Bacteria; phylum Desulfobacterota; class Desulfobacteria; order Desulfobacterales; family SURF-7; genus QZKS01. The sequence continues at coordinate 8,112 of CAMBQS010000073.1, read as the reverse complement.
TTCCTTCTCCTTTCCGGCTCTCGATTTCAATGGTTCCGCGAAGGGATTCCACATTCTTTTTGACCACATCCATACCCACTCCACGGCCGGAGACATCGGTCACGGATTTGGCTGTTGAAAATCCAGGTGCGAAAATAAATTGAAAAATCTCTTTGTCCATCAGATTTTCGTCCGATACAATCAGGCCTTTTTCCATTGCTTTGGCACGAATCACCTGGGTGTCCAGTCCGGCGCCGTCGTCGGATATACTTATGGCTACATGGGCGCCGGTATGTCTGGCAGAGAGGTTGATGGTTCCATGAGCTGTTTTGCCGGCTTGTTTTCGTACTTCCGGACTTTCAATTCCATGATCAATGGAATTCCGGATAATATGGATAAGGGGGTCATTCAGGCGTTCAATAACGGTTTTATCCAGCTCGGTTTCGCCTCCATCTGTGGTGAGTACAATCTCCTTACCCAGTTCAGTGGAAAGATCCCGTACTAGTCTTTTGAAGCTGCTGAAGGTCACACCGATCTGAAGCATACGCAGGCTCATGGTGTTGTCCCTTAGTCCGGCCACGAGCCGTTCGATTTCTTCTGTAATCAGGGTGAGGTCGGAGTTGTTTAATTCCGAAGCTTTCTGGTTGAGCCTTGCCTGTGCGGTCACCATTTCTCCGACCAGATCCACCAGGGTATCCAGCTTGTCTGCCGGAACGCGGATACTGGAGGCAGCCTGTTTCTGCTTCTGTTTTTCGCTTACCTGTTTCAGGTGTTTCTGTTCCGCCAGGGCGGACTCCACCAGATTCGGGGATACAATTTTTGCCTCAACCAGCAGTTCTCCAATTTTTTTCTGATTGGATAATATCCCATGCAGATCCTCTGGTTTCACATCCTTCCGTTCCAGAAGAATTTCACCAATTTTTTTGGGTTCATTCTCTTCCACCGGAGTTTGTTGATCACTTAATAAATTGATGGAAAGATCACAGTTGTCCTCGACAAAGATAAAAACATCCTTGATTTCGTTCATGGTTTTCCGGGTTGTCAGGATAATGTCCCAGTACAGATAGCAGGACTCCGGGTGTAAATCATTGAGGGCCGGAATGTTGTTCTGCTGGGCGATGATCGTTGCTTCACCCAGATTTCTCAATTCTTCCAGAATCAGCGAAGGCTCTGTTCCGGATAAAAACAGATCCGGATGCGGGGAGAACCGGATTCGATAGGTGGATTCTTCTTCTGAGTCCTGGATCGGAATTTCCGATGCGGGTTCTTTTTTTTGTTGAATTGGGATAGGAGCCTTGCCGGGCTGTAAGGCATTCAGGGATGCGATGATGCTTTCACCGGTTGCTTGGTTTACCTCCGTCCCTTTTGAAGCAGCATCCAGCATTTCATTGATCCGGTCCCTGGAAGCGAGAATCAGATTGATGAGCGGTTTGGAAACCGGAATTTTGCCGTTTCGAACCATATCCAGCGTGGTTTCAACATGATGAGTAAATCCAGCAATGTCGTCAAATCCAAACATGGCCCCGGAACCTTTAATGGTGTGCATGGCCCGGAATAATTTATTGATGGATTCCGTATCGTCTGGATTCTCCTCCAGTTCAAGGACGGTAGCTTCGATTTCAACCAATAGTTCTTCTGCTTCCTGTCGATACACTTCAATGTGCTGGCCGGCATCGTTCATATTTTCACCTTTGATTTGTTTTCGAGGCCATTCAGTTTTTTTTATTTGGGTATTTTTCAGGTTTCACTTAACCGGCCTCCAGTTCGACTTTGATAATACGGGCGGTATCCTGAATCGCCTTTGAAAAAGGGTGGATTATAATGGGCACTTTCTTTTTTTGAACAGTTCGAAGAATCGAGCACAAAAGTTGGATTCCGGCTGTATCACATTCCGTCACTCGGCAGAGATCAATCTGAAGATCGGAACCGCTGTCCAGAATACCGATAATTTTTTCACGAATTGCAGCAACCTCATAAATGGTCAGTTTTTTTTCAACAGCAAGGTTCATATTCATTCCTTTATGTTGTGGACAGAGGAAGAGTTACCTTAAAGCTGGAACCAACACCGGGCTGTGACGCCACCTCAATTTTTCCGCCATAGGACTCAATCATTTCCTGGGTGGAGGCAAGGCCGATCCCTGTGCCTGAAGGTTCATTATTTGGAGCAGACAAGGGTTTGGTGGTGAAGAAAGGGTCAAATATTTTCTGTATGGTTTCCGGAGCCATTCCGCACCCTGTATCGGATATGGTGATTTGAATGTTTTGTTCGCCGGCCCGGGTCTGGACAGAGAGTATTTTTTTATCGGTTTTATACATGGCATCCACAGCATTTTTGATCAGGTTGCCCAGACTCTGGCTGAAATGAGCAGATATCCCTTTGTACAGGGGGATCGGCTGCAGATCCACTTTTGTTCTTATCTGGTGTTTGAAAAAATTGTTTGCCTTCATCATCTCCATCTGGTTCATCAAAAGTACATTCAGATCAATATTGTCGACCTTGATGCTGTTTTCTTCCCTGCTGGTTGTCAGGATTGTGGCAATCATTTCCTTCATGAGCATGGCGGAAGATTTCAGTTTTTGAATGTGGGCATTGTCCGGAAATTTCAATTCAAGCAGCTCGGAATACCCGAGGATTGCCTGGAGCGGATTGTTTAAATTATGGACAATACCGGCAGTTGATTTCCCGATTGCCGCCATCTTCACAGAATCGATCAACTGATCTGTCCGGATCCGGACCTGCTCATTGAGTTTTTCGTTCATTTCATGTAACTGGTCTTCCGCCAGTTTCAGACGGAAAAATACACGTACCTTGGCAAGCATTTCCATTTTTTTAAACGGTTTTCCGATATAATCATCTGCGCCGGCCTCATATCCTTTAATTCGTTCTTCAATTTGGGTTTTGCTGGAAACCATGATGATTTTCATGAAAGTAAAATTCGGGTTTGTGCGAATTTTTTTACACACATCAATCCCGCTCATTCCCGGCATGACAATATCCAGCAGGACTATATCCGGACAATAGGTTTGAAGGATTTCCAACGCCTCTTCACCACTGGTTGCGACCTGGATCTGATATTCTTTTTTCAAGGCATCACTGGTGAATTTCGCCACAGAGGGAGCGTCATCGATGATCAGGACTTTTCCTTTTCTATTGATTTCCATAAGTTTTATGAATGTAAATTTTTTATTTCAATAAAAAAAATGAACACAGACAAGTGTCAACGACAGAAAATAAGTAAGGTGTTTTCTGTCTGTAAGATGATTTGGATTCGTAATTATTTTTACAGGTTATAAATGAATTTCAGATGAGACCGAAGCAATGTTGCTTCGTAACGATTTCAGATGGTTCAGGATAACCCAAAAATGGGCGCAGGTCAATTGTTTTCTTGTATATTGGTTTTGATGGATGGGTCAATGTGGATGAAATGCTTCATTGACCCATCCAAGATATGATTACATCCGTCCGGGTGCTTTGTCTATATCCATTTCAGGATTCCGGCAAAAACAACCAGCATGATTGCATTGATTCCGGCAAGAGATCCAATGAACCGGACCTGTGTTTCGGGTTTCCAGTCATAGCTGTACATGGAGATGACGAAAAAGGGGATATACACGGTAATGAAAACCGGGAATGAACCCCACCAGGGATATACCCATATGAAGGTCGGTGTCTTGGCAAGAAAGATTTCAAATATCGAGAAAAACGCCGCAGTACTGACACCGATCAACAGTCGGTCGCTGATGCCGAAAATCTTGTATCCCGGATTTTTGTTCAGGAGTTTGCTGTATACAAGCCCAGCTCCGGCAAACATGATGCTGATTTCTACACACACTCCGACCAGCAGCAGAAATCCGGTTCCTTCCGGAACCGTCCACAGGGCATGGCCGCTGAAATGCTGGATCAGGGCATTGATGATTTCATAAAACCAGTGAACCATATAGAGTGACAAACCCGCTGCAATCCCTTTGTAATTTCTTTTGTCATATTCGTTAAAATAGATGTAAAAAAGAAACATCAGCATCGGGATGATATACCACTGGAAAGTGTTGGGGTCCCGTAATATGGATAATGCCTTTTGTGTTGCTTCCGGATGATTCATGTGCCCTCCTTTTTATCCTCATGAATTAATGAATAAATCATTCACTCATTAAAATAATTTTGTCAAGGCAAGAATTAGTGTATGCTTTCTGTATCACAGAAAATTGACAAACAAAGGAGACAATCCATGAACAATCCGAATGAAACAGGAACGACCCGGCGTGGTTTTTTACAGCAGACGGCTGTGGCTGCCATTGGGTTGTCTGCATCCATGCAGGCGGTTGGATGCAGTCAAATACAGATCACCCGGGAGCATGCTTATGATATCCTGATCCGGAACGGGCAGATTTATGATGGAACCCTTTCAAAGCCATATTTCGCCGATATCGGGATAAAAGGAGACAGGATTGTCGCAATCGGAGATCTGGACAATGATGCTGCAACGGTGATTGATGCAGACGAGAAGATCATTACACCTGGTTTTATCGATATCCATACCCATTGCGATCTTACCTTCAAGAAGGCGGGCTGGAAACGATACGGGGCATACCTGATGCCGAGCTGGAAAGGGAACTACAACTATCTGTATCAGGGTGTGACAACGGTTGTGACCGGTAATTGCGGGTGGGGGTACTCGGATATCAACGAATGGCTGGATCGGGTGGATTCCGTTGATTTCGGGACAAATGTCTATCAGCTTGCACCTCATGGCGTGATTCGGGAAGCATTGTTTGGTATCAACCAGCCCCGGATTCTGACCCGGAATCAACTGGAAGCCATGAAAGCCAGGGTTCAGGAAGAGATGGAAAAAGGATGCATAGGGCTTTCAACCGGACTGGAGTATGCACCTGGATTTCTGTCAACAACAGCGGAATTGATCGAGCTTGCACGGGTTGCCCGAAAATGCGGCGGTATCTACACCACTCATGTGCGGGACGAATCCGGGAAACGATACCCGGACGGCCGGATCGGCGTGATCGAGGCGGTAAAAGAGGCTATTGAAATCGGAAGACAGGCGGAAGTCCCGGTTGAAATTTCCCATCTGAAAATCAGCGCACCGTTTGAAAATGTATCTGCAAACCAGCTTCTGGATCTGATCGAGCAGGCCCGAATGGAAGGGATGGATATCACAGCCGATCAATATCCATATGATTTGAGTTCAACGACACTGACCTATCTTCTTCCCAATCAATATCTGGCTGGCAGCGGCATTCTGGAAAGGTTCAAGACCAGAGACGGAAAACAGCAGATCCGGAATGAGATTGCACGGGTATTTACTTACCTGGGACCGGAGAAGACCTATATCACGTTTTATCCGGAAAACAGCGCCTATGAAGGGAAAACCATAGCGGAAATTGCCGAGATGGAAGGTCGGGCTCCCGAAGAATCCTATGTGGATATGGTATGTGAAGACACGGTACCGCTGGCGATATTTTATGCACAGAGTCTGAAGATTGTGGAAGACCTGATGCCGAAGGATTATATCATAACCGCATCGGACGGCTGGACAATTCCAAAAGGAATGACCATGCCGCATCCCCGTATCTATGGCACCTTTCCAAAAAAGCTGAAAGAGTATGTGATCAACAGAAAGCTCATGGATTTGCGTCAGGCCATCCGTTCCATGACCAGCCTGCCGGCTGAAAAGTTCAATATCAAGGCAAGAGGGAAAATTGCGGTAAACCATTATGCGGATATCGCAGTCATGGATTTGCAGAAGGTGACGGATCATGCAACCGTTGCATCACCCCATCAGTATTCGGAAGGTATTACCCATCTGCTGGTCAATGGGGAGCTTTCGATTGAAGATGGAGTTGCGACCGGCATCAGAGGAGGCCGGGCACTGCGGAGAGGATAGATGAGAAGGAGGGCCTTTGCTGAAATAAGGCCCTCCGTGTCCGATCAGAAATTGCTCAGATGAAATGGATTACTTGTTTGGACAATCTGCACCTCTGCTGTTCTTGTTTTTCGGGCAATCCCCATGTCCTTGTCCCATTCCTTTTCCATGCCCTGATCCTGGGCCTTTTTGTGGATGGTTCATTCTGTATAGATCCAGTTTTTTTATCTGATCCTGAGTCAGAATTTTTCTGAAAGCAAGCTTTGACTCAATCTTCTGAACATATTTTTCTCCTCTCAGGCCGGAAATCTCTTTTGCCAGTTTGAGAATCTCTCCATCTTCAATCTTGTCGGAAGATAATGCTTTATCCATTTGAAGTTGAAGCATTTCAATCCGGGATTGAATTTGCAGTTGTTTTTCACGGCAGGTATACTCCATCTCCTTGAGTTTCTTCGCCTGGTCTCCACTCAGGCCAAGATCCTGGACCATTTTCTGATTGTGCCAGATGCCGCATCCGGAATCCATATTGTTTTTCATGCCGGAGCCTTTACCCTGATGATTATTTCCATGAAATGCCCCGGCCAGTCCGGGGAAACAGAACATGACGGCAATCAGCAAGGCAATAACGATATTCCATTTTTTGATTTTTTGAATAAAAGACATTTGTGACCTCCTGTTTGTTAAATTATGAAAAATTCCTTTTGACTTGTATCGAAGTATACAAACCGGATGTAAAGAATTGATGTTGAAATCCAGGGAAAATTGTAAAGATTCTGTAAAGTGGATTGCATGGAAAGGGTGAAATGGTTTACCTTTGTCACAGAAAGAGTTAATAAGGTGGTTCTGTACAACTGTTTTTTATCCAAATTGTCCGTTCATGACGGATTTGGTGCCTTATCATGACAGAAAATGAGATATTTTTCCAGATGAAAGTATTGCTGGTGGACGATGACCGGAAGCTGTGCCGGTTGATTCAGGAATACCTGAAACCCATGGGGTATGAGGTGGATGCTGTCCACACCGGCAGGGAGGGGCTGGAAAAAGCGCTGACCGGAGAGTTCCATGTGATGATTCTGGATGTGATGATGCCGGGCATGGATGGTTTTGAGGTTCTGAAATCCCTCCGGAAACAGTCGGATATGCCGGTGCTGATGCTGACCGCCCGAGGAGATGAAACAGACAGGATTGTGGGCCTGGAGGTCGGTGCGGATGATTACCTGCCCAAAACTTTTTCCACAAGGGAGCTGCTGGCCCGTCTTCGCGCCGTGACCCGTCGATATTACCGATCCGGCAAACCCGGCAGCATGGGGAATCGGGATGAAATCATTGCTGCCGGAAATCTCCGGATCCATCCGGGGGCCAGGGCCGCATACCTGGAAGATACGCTGTTAAATCTGACGCCCATTGAATATGATCTGCTGGTGAGTCTGGTCCGGGCTGCCGGAAGAGTGCTGACCCGGGATCAGCTTCTGGATTCGGTTGCCGGCAGAAGCTATGATGTTTTTGACCGCTCGATTGATGTTCACATCTCTTCGCTTCGACGGAAGCTGAATGATGATCCCAAGGATCCGGTTTATATTAAAACCGTACGATCCGCTGGATACATGTTTTGTATCCCGGAAGAAGATCTACCATGAAACCATTTTCATCCCTGTTTGCAAAAATTCTTGTCTGGTTCTTTCTGAATCTGTTCCTGGTCGTGCTGATATTGGTTGCCTTTTTTCTTTTTCAGCCGCAGATGGATTTTTATGCAATTTTGGGAAAGCAGGTATCAGACCGGATCCGGGCAGCCGGAAAGCTGATGTCCCTTGATCTTGAACAGACTCCGGTCAAGGAATGGCCTGCGGTGTTATCCCGCCATGGAGAGATTTATCAGGTGGATTTTGCTTTGTTGATGGATGATGGCTCCAACTGGCTTTCCCGGGAGATGATCATTCCGGAGGCTGTGATGCAAAGAGCGAACAAGGTGTTTCAGGACAGGCCGCATGGCGGAAAGCGGTTCCGGCCTATGCAGATGAAACACAAAAGAATGCATCGAATATATGAAGAAAATTTTCCGGTTCAGGATCGGTTTAAATATCATTCCTTCATGCAGGATGAAAAAACAGGCAGAAATTTCCGGTTGATGATGACCACGAAAAATCCAACAAGGTATTGGGCAGGAACCCGGATTTTTCTGTTTGCCGGACCGTCAATGCCTCCCATTGCAGGGGTGCTTGTGGCTGTTTCCGATTCAGTCACCGGAAACGGATTCTTT
>CAMBQS010000072.1 GCA_945870015.1 Desulfocicer vacuolatum DSM 3385 | reverse complement strand
TTGGCAGATCCGGAACAATTTTTTCTTCGAACAGGCCCTGATAAAATGTTTTCAACCCCTGCAATTCAAGATGGCCAAGACCGTAGTTCAACAAATTGAAATAGTTTTGACAATCCTCCGGCTTCATTGCCAGTAACCTTGCTGTGGTGGATTGAATTTCAGCCATGTTCATTTTTCCAAGCTGCTTGGAACGTTCAAACCGTCTGGCGATATCCATAACCAGTTTTGGATGTTGTTGAGCAAAGGATTTTCTGACCGCCCAGACCGCAAATACAAAAGGAAGTCCGGTTGCCTGTTTCCATAACTCTCCAAGATCGTAAACATAGGGAAATCGCTGAGCCCATCCTCCGGTCAGGGCACAGTTGCCGATCACAAGAACTCCATCCTGATTTTCATATGTTGAACAGAGGTCGGGGTTGATTGTTCCGGTTTCAAATCGGGGATGAATCTGTTTCCAGGACAGCAGAAGTTTCAGCATGTCGGATGCGGATGCGGATTCATCGGAAAGCAGGATTCTCCGGTTTTCCAATTCCTCAAACGGATAGTTTGAGGCCAGAAGGACACTCATCACTTTTCCGGATGCTGAAATGGAGAGGTCTGGGAGAAGAGACCACTCCTTATGGTTTCTGGCAAAAGCCGCGGAAGAAACCGGACTGATGTCAATCATCTCCTGTTCCATCATTCGATTCAGAACCGCAGGAGGCTCACTGATCAGCTTGATGTGTGACGGGGTTTCTGTTTGTTCAAGGCCATAATAGACCGGTGCGACATTGATATATCCGATCCGCCCTACCCTTACGCTTTTTTGTTCTGTTGAGAATTTCAGTCGATTCATATCTGTACTGCTCTTTTTTTCCTGTTCATATCTTTTGTTTTATCACGCAGCAATCCTCTGGATGGTTTGTTGAGCTGCTGAATGAATGATCGATTCCATAAGCTGTTTTTCATTGCCTGCGGACAGTTCCAGATAAAGAAACGATCCGGTTGCACCAGGCGCAAGGGTTCCTGCCAATCCATCCAGTCCCAGTGCTTTGGCACCATTTTGGGTTGCCATCGCAAGGATATCCGCAGGAGAGATTTCCGGAAAACAGTTTGCTGCAAATGCCATTTCATCAAAAATACTGAGCGTATCAACGCTGGCAAGGCTGTCCGTCCCCAGACAGAGATGGATCCTGTTTTTCAGCATGGATGGCACATCCGGCAGTTCTCCATGCAGGAGATGATTGCTCCGCAGGCAGAGACAGACAGAAGATCCTTTTTCCTGAAGGATCTTGAAGTCTTTTTCATTGGACTGGATCACATGGACAGCAATGGTGTTTGAATCCAGCAGGCCGATCTGATCTGCATGTTGAACCGGTGTACGGCTGTTTCCGACACCCCAGGAGGAAAACTCAATTCCACGTTCCACCAGAAAATCCGCCCATTCCCCTTCCCCGTTTGCTATAAAGACCGCCTCTTCCTGGGATTCGGCCAGATGTATTGAAAATGGTAGATCTCCTTTGGAAGTGATGGCTTTCAACCTTCTGAGGAGTTCCGGTGATGTGGTATGGGGCGCATGTCCGGCCAGAGAGATACTTTGTCTTGGCCCTTTTCTGCAAGCAGGGCTTGCATCTGAATCATTTCCAAGACATTCCTGAAACCAGATACCCAGAAGCGGTGAATGGATAAACAGATCTTTTGTTATTCCCATGGTTGAGATATCACCGGCTGCAATACATCCGGATGACAGAAGCTGCTCAATCCCCAGAGCGGATTCCCTTTGTATGGTTTCCGGTTTCAGGGAAGCACGCTCTGCAAGAAGCTTCTGAACCCATGCTTGAAAACCGTTTTCGGGTTTGACACGGTTTTTCAAAGCACAAAGCTCCAGGTGGGTGTGTGCATTGACAAGCCCCGGCAAGATCACGCCATTGCCATGATCCACAACAGAATCCGTACTGAATTTTTTCCCTTTTCCAGTTTCCGTGATCAAGCCGGCCTGAACAACAACATATCCATTTTGAAGAATCGTGTTTTGATCCACAACAACCCATTCAGCCCGGTGAGTAACCGGTCTAAAATGATTGATATGTTTATTCTGAGGTTTAACAGCAGTCATCCGATTATTCACCTTCAACCAGATTGTAGAAACAATCCCTCTGCCGGGGCTGATATCCGGCATTCTCGATCAGACGGATCATCTCCTCTTTTGGAAGCCTGAATGAAACCCCGGCAGCAGCAACCACATTCTCTTCAATCATGGTGCTTCCCAGATCATTGGCCCCAAAGAATAAGGAAGCCTGTGCAATTTTATCTCCCTGGGTAACCCAGGATGCCTGAATGTTATCGATGTTGTCCAGAAACAGCCTGGATACAGAGAGAACCCGCAGATACTCAACAGCGGTCGCCTTTTTTACATTCAGCCGGGTATGATCCGGCTGAAAGGTCCAGGGAATAAATGCCGTGAATCCACCTGTCTCGTCCTGAAGATCACGGATTTTCATCAGATGCTGGATGATCTGTTCCTTGGTTTCAATATGCCCGAACATCATGGTGGCCGTGGTTCTGAGATTCAGTTGATGCGCCTTTCTCATCACATCCAGCCATTGTTCGGACCGGTATTTTTTCGGAGAAAGCTGCATCCTCACTTCATCCACCAGGATTTCCGCTCCGCCTCCGGGAATCGACCCCAGACCGGCTTCAATCAGCTTTTTGAGGGTATCGGTAACTGATAGGCCGGATTGTTCGGCCATGAACAGAATCTCAGGCGGGGAAAAACCGTGAATGTGTATTGGAAAATTGCTTTTTATATATGACAGCAAACCCAGGTAATAATCAAAATCCAGTCCAGGATGGAGGCCTCCCTGAAGAAGTATCTGGGTTCCTCCGAGTGAAAGGGTCTCCTCAATTTTCTGTTTCAGCGATTCCTCGGAGATCACGTATCCTTTCGGGTTTCCTGAATCCCGGTAAAATGCACAGAACAGACATCCGGATGAACAGATATTTGTATAATTGATGTTCCGGTCTACAACATATGTAACCATCGGTTCGGGATGGAGCTTTTTTCTCATTTGATTGGCCGCATCCGCCAGATCCAGCAGTTCGCCATGAGTCAGAAGATTCAAGGCTTCTTCGGAATTGATCCGTTCACCATTCTTGATTTTCGAATATAGGGTTTCCAAAGATTTCATGATGATCTGTTTTCAATATGGTTGTAGAATGAATCCCGTTCAACAGGTTGAAATCCCGCAGACTGAATCAGATGAATCATCTCGTCCCGTGATAATCCTTTGGCTGTTCTGGCTCCGGCCATGTGGGTTATTTTTTCCTCGATAATGGTTCCATCAAGGTCATCGGCTCCAAAAGAAAGTGCGAGCTGCGCCAGCGGCTCTCCAATCATCACCCAATACGCTTTGATATGGCTGAAATTATCCAGCATCAGTCTTGCAACTGCAATATTGGTGAGATCATCAAACGCGGTTGTCCGTGGCAGATGGGAGAGCTTTGTGTTTTCAGAATGAAACGCCAGCGGTATGAAAGCGGAAAACCCGCTGGTCTGGTCCTGGAGATTCCGGAGGCTGATCAGATGATCGACTTTTTCTTCAATGGTTTCAATATGCCCGTACAGCATGGTTGCATTGGAAGTCAGGCCGTTTTCATGCACGGTTTTCACAATTTCAAGCCATCTTTCTTTACCGATTTTCCGGGGAAAAAGCTGCTGCCTTACCCGCTGGTTCAGCACTTCGGCACCGCCTCCCGGCATCATGGAGAGTCCGGCTTTTTTAAGCGCAGCGATCACTTCAGAAACACTCATGCCGGTAATTTCTGAGAAATAATCGATTTCAACTGCGGTAAACGCTTTCACTGCGGAACCGGGCCTGATTTTTTTTATGGTTTCAATCAGTTCGATATAGTAGTCAAATGGCAGAGAGGGATTCAGGCCGCCCACCATATGAATTTCCTGTATGGGTTCTCCAGCTCTTTTTTGCAGTTGTGTTTTTACATCTTCAATAGAGAGCGTGAACGCACCCTTTTCCTCTTTTTCCCTGGAAAAGGCACAGAACGCACAATGGTTTTTGCATATGTTGGTATAATTAATATGCTGATTGTAAACAAAGTAGGCTGTTTTCCCATGATGTTTTTTGCGGATAAAATCAGCCAGCCTGGCTTTTCCAATGAGATCCGGACTGCGGAACAAGGTACAGCCGTCATTGAAGTCAAGCCGCTGCCCATCAATAATCTTCTTCTGAATCAGAAGCAGATCTTTGGCAGAAAAAGGGATCTTTGGCATTCTTTCTCCCTTATCCCCTGATCTGAAAAAAAATATAATGCAAAACAAATGACCACATGGTCATAACTATAAGGCAAAAGTATGGTGTAATCAAGTTTTTTTAAGATTTTTATCAACAGATCCTATTTCAACGATTTTATCTGTTTGATATCAATAGATTTTCCCAGCATAATCAGGATATCACTGTCCTTGATCACAAAACTTGCAGGAGGGACCAGCAGGAAATTTTCAGGAACAAGTTCTTTAATGGCGATAATATGAACGTTATATTTTGCCCGAAGATTGATTTCTTTCAGGCTTTTTCCGATAAACTCTCTTGGCGGGCCGACTTGTATCAGATCGAATTCATCGGAAAGGGGAATGAAATCAAGAACATTGGGCCGGGACAGGCTGTTTGATATGCGTATGGCCATATCCCGTTCCGGATGGATGATTTCGGTTGCTCCCACCCGTTTCAGAATTTTTTCATGATCCTCATCCAACGCCTTGACGAGAATCTTTTTAACCCCAATTTCCTGAAGATACAGACAAATCAGAATGCTGGTACTGATTTTTGTGCCTGTGGAAACAATTACCCCATCCATGTTTTCCAATCCCAGTGCTCTTAAAGCTTCTTTGTTTGTAGAATTGAGAACAATTGCTTCCGTGCAATAGGCATCTACAGCCTGAGCCCGACCCTTGTCAGAATCAATTGCTACGACTTCGTTTCCGTCTTCATATAAAGCTTTGGCTGCATGAAAACCGAATTTGCCAATCCCGATGACTGCGAATTTTTTCATATATACTCTCCCCCGTTTATCCGATCATGATGTTTTCTTCCGAGTACTCGATTCCGCTTGTGGCAGCCGATCCAACAAGGATATATGAAAAAGTGAGTACCCCAACCCGGCCAACAATCATCGTAATCATTATCCAGCATTTTCCCCACGTACTCAGTTCCGGTGTCACACCCATGGACAAACCCACTGTTCCAAAAGCTGATACTGTTTCAAATAAATAAGACAGAAAAGATGCTTTCCGACCGGCAACTTCCAGACCGCTTGCCGGATCACCTGCAAGAAGAAAAAACAAAACCAGCCCGACGATTCCAATAGAAACGAGAAGCAAAGATATGCTTCTGGCTACGGTTTCTGCGGTCACACTTTTTTTAAACAGATTGACGCGCCGTTTCCCGCGTAATCGACTCATGAAAAAAACAGTTATCAGTGCCAGTGTTGTGGTTTTTATACCACCACCGCATGAACCGGGCGATGCACCGATAAACATTAAAAATATCATTATGGCAAGGGTGGCTTCTTTCAGGGATCCAATATCAACTGTATTAAAACCGGCTGTCCGGCAGGTGATGGACTGGAATACCGATGTCAGGATACGATAAGAAAGCGATTGCTCTGTACTCGGTGCATGTCGCTCCAGGAAAGCAAATATCAGAGCTCCTGAAACAATAAGAATCAATGTTGTCACCAGTACTGTTTTGGTCTGAATGGAAAGTCTGCACCGTTTTTGTTTACGAAACTGGAGCCGGCATTGGAGGTCATACAGCACGGAAAAACCGATTCCCCCGATAACGATCAATCCGCAAACAGTCACATTCAGGAGAATATCGTTGCTGTACCGCATCATATTATCGGGAAACAGAGTGAATCCAGCATTACAGAAAGCGGAAACAGAGTGAAAGACTGCTATATAGACCGCTTTCATGAATGAGAACTCATGGTGAAAATGTATGAATAAAAAAATAGCCCCAAGAGCTTCCACCGCGAATGTCACCAGGAAAATGGTTTTGACCAGTTTAAAAATATCTTTGCGAGGTGTATGGGCATACAGATCCTGCATTACCATTCGTTGTCGAAAAGAAACGGATTTGCCGATCCAGTGGAACATGATAACAGATATGGTCATGACACCCAATCCACCGATCTGAATAAAGGCCAGAATCACAAGTTGACCTGGGATGGTAAAACAGGTTCCGATGTCTACAACACTTAACCCGGTAACGCATATAGCAGAAGTGACTGTAAATGCAGCATCTATCCAGGAAATCCAGCCAGTCTTTGTAGAAAACGGAATTTTAAGAATGACTGTACCCACAACGATGGCGAATAAAAAACTGATCAACACAAGCTTTGCCGGATGCAGTTTGAGAACTTGCTTGCGAAATGTCATGGCCTGGTCTCTGGATTTTACAGTCTTCATAAAAAGCTTGCTTCAGATTCAATAATCGTTGAGTGCCTTGTTCCAATTTGGACTTTCATATCACAAATTCCAGATTTGGTATTTGAAAAAATGTGTTCTCCAATTCTATTTTTTTATTGTTTTACAATTTTTTTATGTTTGACACCAGCGTTTAAAATTATCATGATTGAACCAAGAAATGACTGTTGCCTGTAAAAGGGATGGAAAACAGGTCATTCCCTGATACTCTGATCCGCATGGCATCAGGCGGAAAAGCAATGGCAGGAACCGGAGGCAGAAAGGAATAGGGATTAAATTTTATGGAAATTCAGACACATAAACTTATCAGTCAGGAATTCTGCGGGACGCCGCTCGTTGTTGAAAAAGGATACAGCAAGGTGGAACTGAAGACAACCGATAAGATGATCGTGGATGAAACCGGTCTGATTCATGGTGGATTTTTATTTGGACTGGCTGACTATGCTGCAATGATCGCCGTGAATCATCCGAATGTTGTTCTGGGGGCGGCACAGGTAAAATTTATCAAACCGGTAAAAAACAATAAAACCATACTGGCGGAAGCGGTTGTTGAAAACAGTGAAGGTAAAAAACAGAATGTGAACGTTACCATCACAAATGGCAAGGATATAGTATTCCAGGGGATGTTTACCTGCTTTGTGCTGGAAAAGCATGTGTTAAAATAATAGTATTTTTTAACTTTTTCTTCTCACCCGGACCAGTTTCTTTTTTTTAGGGGAAGATGAGTTCGTGTCTGTTTTCGGCGATCCAAGGTGGTTCTGCCTGTATGAACAGGTTGCCCTGGGACATTTCAAGCCGGGTTGCCCCCCTTCGGCATTGATCTCAATCAGGAATTGATTTTTGCACAATGGGCACTCAAATGGGTAGGGTTTTCCCCAACTGATAAATCCGCAATGGGTATTTGAGCAGGAATAGTATTCCTGCCCCTTTTCCGTGGTATTGGATAAAACTTTTCCTGTGTTGCATACCGGACAGGAGATTGCGATGGTATCCTGAAAAGCAGCAATCTTTTTTTCAATCTCTGTCTTGTCAGCCGTTTCATTCCGGCTGGGCATCTCCTTTTTCATTTCATTATTTTTTACTAATCTTGCCTCTGCTTCCCGCGCTGCAATTTCTGCCTCTTTTGCCCGTAATTCCGCCTCACGGGCCTTGATTTCTGCTGCCTGTGCCGCGATCTCACTTGCTTTTAATTCCGCCTCACGGGCCGCTCTTTTGGCTTCTTCAAGAGCCGCTATTTTTTCCGCCTCAAGAATCGCTTTGGATGCTGCTTCTTTTTGTGCCGTTTCCGCTGCTTTTCCAGCCAACATTTCCTCTTCGCTGGGGCCTTTGGGAAAAATTTCTTTTACAGACACGCCTCTGTCAGACCACATGGTTTTGACCTCATTCTGAGATGAGCCACCCTGAGATATTTTGTGCCGTAATCTATCAAGTTTTTGAACATATGTTTTTTTTAAATCATCGGATACCTGTTTTGCGACTTTTGGATCCAGGTTGCTGCGAGGTTGAACAGCTATTTTGACTTGTTGTTGTGAAAGAGGTATTCCTTTTGACTGAAGCGTCTGGTCAAACTGTTGGATTGCATCATTCATGTCTTTCCGGTTACTGGAGACTTCAGATATCATCTGAAGAATATATCCGACAAGATTCATTCCTTTCATACCCGGAAACAGATTATCCAGAAAACTCACCAATGCAAAAGCGGAAATCTGGGCATTGTACCGGTTGTTCTGGTCAATGTCTACATAACCATGCTGGGCCAGTCCCTGAAAGGAGACCATCAGGGTATCATCAATATCCAGACCGATATTGGAAAGATCATCCAGGAAAGATTCTCTTGTGTACCGATCGGGCGGAGATTGTGAAAAATTTTTAATCTCATTTTCCCTTTCAACAAGCAGCAGGAGGCAGGCAATTGTCGAAAGGTTAAAAGAGAGAGACGTCGTGAGGGTACCAATTTCGAGAAGTCTTTGGATGTGTTTTACAAGAATTTCATCGAATACGGCTTTAATTTTAGATAAATCCAGATTTTTTTCTGCTGAAATTTCATTCATGTGAGTTCACCTGCATATTTGAAAAATCATGATGTTGAATAAAAAGAGACAGATCCATATTTTTTGTCCGGGCAGAAATTAGGTATGAGTGATGAGAAGCACGGTAATGGATCAGAATGATTACAGTATGTATTTATAGCATATTGAATACAAAATCGCCAAGGCTGACATGCATAAGAATGCGGTGGCACACGTTACTCTTGATTGATTTCAGATATCATATCCGCAATTTTCGACGCCATCTGAGAAACGTTTTCATTCACTTCAACTTCAGATTCAATCAGTGTATTTTCAGCAGGATCATCATTCATATCCGGGTGGTCATCCGCTCCGGATTGCTGAATTTTTCCGGCAGAGATTGAATCTTTCTGATTTTGTTCCTGTTCGTCGGTCAGTGCAGAAACCGTCAGGCACTCGCCCTTGCGGTCAAAAAGAACGGAAAGGGAAATCCGGACATCAAAATTCAGCTTGTAAGCAATCTGGTTGTTATGAACGACGATGTCGCCATTTTTATATTCAATATCTTCTTGAAATCCAAGATGATATTTATTTTTAAAAATTTTTTCTATGGCTTCCCAGTCCAGATCCCCGGTGATCGCATCTATCAATTCTTTTTCTCCTGTCTGTATAATATCTGAATCTGTAACTTTCACCAGGCCCCCTTTTGTCTCGTATGATAACCGGAATGATCTTTTTAAGATTGATGAAAAAGTATATTGCGAGTGTCAAACTATTTTTTATTTTATCGCAATCCAGGGTTTCTGGCAATAACCGTTTGCGATTTATATAAAAAAAATTTAGACCATCTGTGATCTGTAAAAAGATGGGTGTAAAATCAGGCGATTTCTTTCATTAATTCTACTGAAAAATCAAAATAGGCCTGGGCAGCCTTTGCCGTGATATTGTGCAAGGCAACAGGTTTACCTAACATACTTGATTTTCGGATCATATCATCCGCCGGGATGGTGGTCATGAACGATTTATACGGAATCGATTTCAGTTCATTTTTTGAAAATAATTGATTCAACTGATCTCTTCCGGAGCATTGATTAAAAAGTGTTCCGGCGATTTTCAAATCCGGATTCAATTGTTCCTGAACGATTCTGACAACCTCATTGAGATCTGAAATTTCATCCAGAGTCGAATCATTACACCGGACCGGCAATATTGCCCAGTCCGAAGCCGCCATTGAACAGATTGTAAAAAAACCCAGTGAGGACGGAGAATCAATGATGATATATTGAAAATCATCTTTGATTTCCTGTATGAGTTTTTTTAAAATAAGCTCCTTACCGGGTTTGACTGCCAGCCTGTGCTCTGTCAGAAAGAGGTTCGGTTTTGAAGGAATAAGGGTTAAATATTCGATTGGTGTCTTGACAGCCAACTCCCTTGCAGAGGCCCTGCCCATGAATCCGTAAAACAGCGTTTCAGAACTTTCTCTGGAATAGATACTGCCATATTGGGAAAGATGGCTTTGAGGGTCACAGTCAATTAATAGTGTTTTTTTTTCAAAAAGCGCCAGGGAAGTTGCGATGTTGACCGCAATCGTTGTTTTGCCGGTACCTTCTTTTTGACTGATGATGCTGATTGTTTTGCTCATAATGGAAATATTTATCATAAATTTTTGGCGTTGAACAGGTTGTTTTTCAAAAGTTGCAAATCTGATCCAGCCGGTATACAATGAAATTGATTCGATAAACACCAACTGCAAAATCTATCAATCCAATCCTGTAAAGAAAACTTATTTTATCCCGGAGCAGATTCGAGGCAGGGAATTGAGTACAACAATCACAAAAGATGGTCTGGAAACAGCACTTTCAAATCTTCAGTATCGGAATGCAAAGCAACCGAAAACAAGGTTGATTGAAGCGATCCGGTCTTTTTATCAAATCGAGAACGCACTGGAGACAGTCTCCGAAATTAACTCGGATCATCTGATCCGTATGGTATGGGAACTGGATGAAAACCCTGCACTGATAAAATCAAAACGGAAAAATTTAAACAGCATAAAATCCACGATTAACAATGATTTAATGAATCTCTTCCATGAAAATAAAAATCCGGAAGGTATCATTATCGGCCCCTTGAACACCTTTATCATGTCAGACGCGGCAAAGGAAAGGTTGCTATCCTCTTTTGCGGATTCGGCAAGATCCCAGGGAAATCTGCCCCTCGAAAAGATTGCCGATGTTCTGAGTGTCATCAGTGAATTCATGTCTGGAATTGAAAAAATCAGTACTGAAAATCCAAAAGAGCAGGTCCAAAAAATTCTGGATTTGATCAAAGGGATGGCGGAAAAAGCTGGTTCAGGGGATACCGCCGGAACAGATTTTCCGCAGAAAATGAATAATGGATCTACGTTGTCCGAAGGTGAAGGTACAGGGGAAATGATCAAAGATGGAATTGAGAATTCGATTCTCGATCAAATAGAAGCACTTGAAGAGATAGATGAAGATGAAATTGAAGAGATCGAAGAAACAGAACTGGAAGAGATAGACGAGGATGCAGATATCGAGGAGGTGGATGATATCGATCTTAAAGAGGTTGAAGAGGATGAGATCAAGGAGATCGACGGGGATGCATCAGCCATCGAGGAGGTGGATGATATCGATCTTGAAGAGGTTGAAGAAGATGAGATCAAGGAGATCGAAGACACAGATC
>CAMBQS010000071.1 GCA_945870015.1 Desulfocicer vacuolatum DSM 3385 | reverse complement strand
TGAATTTCTCCATAAAAACGAGTTGGTGAAGATTACCATCAGCATTGGCGTTACCCAGGTATTGCCATCGGATGAAACCCAGGAAACGATTTTTCATCGCACCGACCAGGCCTTGTATAAAGCTAAAAATTCAGGCCGAAACCGGGTTGTCTTACATATAAAAGAATAAAACAGGATTTTTCTTCAGATACATTTACGAGCCACGGAGGGAAAAAATGATAGAAAAGGAACCAGTCAGTCTTAAAAAACTGATGAATCACCCTGATGTTTTAAAGGCGACCAGCAATGAAAACCAGGAACTTCTTGAACGAAGGAAATACAAACCTCCTGTCTGCGATGTATTTAAAAGCAGATATAATTATCTTGAGACCCTTGAAGAATATTGTTTTGAACTGGATCGGGAAACGAAAAAACAATTGCCCGACCTGATCAACAACAAGGTCCAGGCTGTCCGGTCTGCTGATTCACCGGCCCCTTCCCTGAAAAAAGCATATGATAAACAAAGAAGAATCGGAGTTGTCTTTTCCGGAGGTCCGGCTCCCGGCGGCCATAATGTCATTGCCGGAATATATGATGCTGCCAAAAAAGCCAATCCAGATAACAAAATTTTTGGTTTTATCCTGGGACCGGATGGAATCATTGAAAATGAAGCAAGGGAACTGACAAAAGAGCTGGTAGACCGATACAGAAACCTAGGCGGTTTTTCCATGATTAAAACCGGTCGAACCAAGATTGATACCCCGGAAAAAATGGCCCTCTCCAAAAAAACCTGTAAAGATCTGAATCTCGATGCGATCGTAATTGTTGGAGGGGATGACTCCAATACCAATGCGGCTTTCTTGGCCCAGGAAATGAAAAACGACGGCGTCCAGGTAATTGGTGTGCCCAAAACAATTGATGGTGACATCCAGGTCAGGGATTCAAAGGGACAGGTTTTATGCGCCATGTCTTTTGGATTTCATACAGCCGCACGTTCCTTTGCAAACGAAATCAGTAATTTATGCAACGACTGTAGTTCTGATGTGAAATACTGGCATATCTGTAAAGTTATGGGAAGGGTAGCCAGTCACCTGGCTTTGGAAGTGGCACTGCAGACTCATGCGAACATGACCCTGATTGGTGAAGATCTTGCAAATTATATCGACAAGAAAAGGATTTCACAAGCTGCAAAACAAGGCGCAGTCGATTATACCGCATATGGCATGACCCTTCGCCATCTGTCCAGGCTGGTCTGTGACGGGATTGTCAGAAGAGCCTCTGTCGGAAAAAATTACGGCGTACTGGTCATTCCAGAGGGCGTTCTGGAGTTTATCAACGAAATTCAGATTTTCATCACCAAGCTGAATGTGATTATTGCCGAATACAATGCAACCCATGACAAAAATTTTCATAAAGAGTTCCTGTTGCTGGAGGACAAGCTGGATTATCTCCGCAGACTCGCAAGACAATCCAGGGAAGAAGAGATCATATCCGTCTGGAATACACGGGATGATGATCTGTTCAATGATATACCGGCATTCTTCCAGGAAGGCCTTTTGATGGAAAGGGATAGCCATGGCAACTTCCAGTTTTCTCTGGTGGAAACAGACAAAATTATTATGGGGCTGGTAAAAGACTATCTGAATATTCTGAAAGAAAAAGGTAGATATAAACTCGGGATTCATAAGGATTTTTTTAAAAAAACACTGAAGAAAGAAGGGCTTGATCCGGACTTTTTCGGTCCGGTACTGTTTCGGAATTATGATGAAGGCCCTTACCTGCTTGTGAAAGAATCCATCATGTCCAATAAAACGCTCAAGCAGGAACTGATCCGGGGAAAAGTTCTCAAGAATGAAGACAAGATACCCAAAGCAATTGAAAAAATATATAAAAAATCCGTTCCAAATTTTAAAACACAGTTGCACTTTTATGGATATGACGGCAGAGGAAGTGATCCAAGCCGTTTTGACTGTAACTACACCTATAACCTCGGTTTGACGGTTTTTGCCTTGATTGCAAACAATGCCACCGGGCAGATGGCGGCCATTAAAAATCTTGAATTTGATTTTTCATCCTGGCAACCGGTCGGAATTCCGATCGCACCACTCATGAGGCTTGAAGAAAGAAGCGGAAAATTGACCCTGGTAATAGAAAAAAGCGTTGTCAACACCCATTCCACGGCCTTTAAAGTTGTTGAATCACTGAGAGAAAAATGGCTGGCCGCAAATCCGGAAGAGGACAATTATCGAAGACCCGGCCCGATCCGGTTTACCGGGAAAAGTGAGGAAGACCGGCCGCTGACGCTTGTGCTCAATGCCATTCCAAATGGTCATGATCTGACATAGAAAGGAAAAGCCTTGTTATGACAACAGATGAGCATATAAACGATATTTTAAAAAAAGTTCGAAAAAATATTAAGCCATCCTCAGGCCCCCTCACCTCGATCGATCCCAAAAAATTAGCCAAGGCCTCAAAGGATGTACAAATTGCAAAAGAAGTTGCTGAATTGGTAGAAAAAAAAGTCAAAGACAAAAAAGAGCCTTGATGAATTGCATACCTGTTTTTTTCTAGTGTCTGAGGGCTGCGATCAATGTTTGCATGTCCTCTGGAAGGGATGCCTCAACTGTCATTTTTTCTTTTGTATAAGGATGATGAAATGTAAGTCGCCAACTGTGAAGCATTTGTCGGCGGACTGCCTGGATCAGACTGCCGGTAGCGGGTAACTGCTTTATCCGATTGTTAGCGCTCCGAATCCCATAAACCGGATCTCCAACAATCGGATGATGGATTGCGTGACAGTGAACCCTGATCTGATGCGTCCTGCCGGTTAATATTGAAATCTCCAAAAGCGACAATCCGTCATATCTTTCTTTCACCAGCCATACGGTTCTGGCCTCTTTTGGTTTCCGGCTATTGGTTGACATCTGTTTACGAAGCAGGGGGTGCCGTCCTACAGGAAGCGTAATCAAACCTTTCTGTTCTTCAGGATTTCCATACACCAGTGCAAGATATTTTTTTTCAACCGTTCTTGCTTTAAATTGATTTGAGAGTTCAGTATGCGAAGTATGATTTTTTGCCACTATCAGAACACCGGAGGTATCCTTGTCAAGGCGATGAACAATCCCGGGACGAATCTCTCCTCCAATGCCTTCAATATCCGGACAATGATAGAGAAGCCCATTGACAAGCGTTCCGGTATAGTTACCCGGAGCAGGGTGAACCACAATCCCGGGAGCTTTATTGAGAACAATAAGGTGAGAATCCTCAAAAAGTATATCAATATCAACTGGTTCAGGCTGAAAGGAAACCGGTTCAGGCGCAGGAATAACACCTTCAATAACATCGCCCGGCCGTATTCTATAGCCGGGCTTTTTGATTGATCCGGACACCTGGATCATACCTTTACGAATTAAGGATGCCGTCTGTTTCCTGGAGCAATGGGGCAGTCTCTGAGCGATAAGAAAATCAAGACGCTTGTCATTATCTGTTTCAGCAGCAGTGATGGTAAAACCGGCTTCATCAGACATGAGCGGAATTACCGAATATCAGTTGGATGTAAATAAAGACTCGATCTCCGCCATCACGGCTTTTTCATCTTTGTTCTTGGCAGTACAAAGTTCCTTGAGTAAAAGCCCCTGAGCGGTGTCAAGGAGTTTACGCTCTCCAAAAGAAAGATCTTTTGTAAATTTCAGCATAAAAAGGTCTCTGAATACCTCAGCGACATCATACAAGGAACCTGTTTTAATTTTATCCATATACTCACGGTATCTTCGGTTCCAGGTCTGATTGTCGATGGTACCCTCTTTTTTGGATGTAATGATCTCATAGACTTTATTGACGTCATTCTTATGAATGACGCTCCGCAAGCCTACAGATGTTACATTTTTTGTCGGAATCATGATCACCATACCATTCTCTAAAATTTTCATGATATAGAAATCCTGCCTGTTTCCGCCGATTTCCCGACTTTCAATCGCTTCGATGCGACCAACGCCATGGGCCGGGTAAACAGCTAGGTCACCTGGGCTGAATTCCTGACAAACTTGCTCTCGCTTAACCGCATTTTCCGCCATTTTATTCCCCACATTCTGTTGAAACACATTATATCGTATCTGATTTTGCCAATTATATCTATATATCGTATGTAAAACAACCGTAATATACCATATTTATTACCATGAATCAACAAAAAAAAAGGGGGATCAGCAATCGTTGCCAATCCCCCTTAATCTATCTATTTAAAATCCATTCATTACATAAGGAAAGGAACCATCAGTAATGCAACAACATTCAGGATTTTAATCATCGGGTTAACGGCCGGGCCAGCAGTGTCTTTGTAAGGATCACCCACTGTATCACCGGTAACAGCGGCTTTATGGGCATCACTGCCCTTTCCACCCAGATTACCGTCTTCAATGTATTTCTTGGCATTATCCCATGCAGCGCCACCGGTTGTCATGGAAATCGCAACGAACAGACCGGTTACAATACTGCCGATCAGAAGTCCGCCAAGAGCAACTTTTCCAAGAATAAGACCAACCAGAATAGGAGCAACAACCGGAAGAAGAGCCGGCACAACCATTTCACGCAGAGCAAAACTGGTTACAATATCAACACAGGCTGCATAATCCGGTTTTGCGGTTCCTTCCATAATCCCCGGAATTTCACGGAACTGACGACGAACTTCATCAACAACAGCGCCGCCGGCATTACCAACCGCTTTCATTGCAATGGAGGCAAACAGGTAAGGCAACAGTCCGCCGATAAAAAGGCCGATAATAACATCAACGTCAGCCAGATCAAACTTGATGGCTCCGCTTTTTCCGTTGACCTGGAACTCAATACAGTAGCAGGCGAACAAAACCAGAGCTGCAAGGCCGGCAGAACCAATCGCATATCCCTTGGTTACGGCTTTGGTTGTATTACCAACCGCATCCAGAGGATCGGTAACTGCACGTACACTTTCCTCCATTCCACTCATTTCAGCAATTCCGCCGGCATTGTCCGTGATCGGACCATAAGCATCAATGGCAATAACCATACCGGTCATGGAAAGCATGGACATCGCTGCCATTGCAATACCATAAAGACCTGCAAAGTGATGAGCCAGACCGATGGCAAGACAAATCATCAGAACCGGAGCAGCTGTTGCCTGCATGCTGACGGCAAGACCAGCAATGATGTTGGTTCCGTGACCGGTTGTGGAAGCCATGGCAATGTCCTTAACCGGTTTGTATTTACCCGTGTAATATTCTGTGATAATAACGATTACAACGGTAAGAACAAGACCGATCACGGTGCAGTAATAAATTTTCATTGCATCGATTCCGGGAATGTCTACCAGGAATTTCTGGGCTGCATAAAAGAAAGCGATACCAGCAATAATGGCAGCGCCAAACATGCCTTTGTACAATGCGCCCATGATATACTCACTTCTTCCAAGACGTACAAAAAAGATTGCGATAATCGAGGCAATAATTGAAATCGCGCCAAGAATCAGCGGGAAAAGAGTTGCCATCTCGTTTTTCGGGAACAGGAGATGTCCGAGCAGCATTGCAGCAACGGCAGTAACTGCATAGGTTTCAAAAAGATCGGCTGCCATACCTGCGCAGTCACCAACATTATCTCCTACGTTATCTGCGATAGTAGCCGGATTTCGAGGATCATCTTCAGGAATCCCTGCTTCCACCTTGCCAACCAGGTCCGCACCAACATCCGCACCTTTGGTGAAGATACCACCACCAAGACGGGCGAAAATAGAAATCAAGCTGCCGCCAAAGCCAAGGGCAACCAGTGACATAACATCATGGGTGTAAGAATAGTAACCAGCAACAGATGTCAGTGCAAGGCCAGCAACGATCATACCGGTTACAGATCCGCCCCTGAATGCCATGGCAAGGCCGGCAGCCAGACCTTTTCTAGAAGCCTCAGCCGTTCTAACATTGGCAATTACGGAAACTCTCATACCGATGTAACCAGCAGTAAAAGACGCCAGAGCGCCCAATGCAAAACCGATAGCCGTAACGGTGCCCATTGCCCAGAAGATTGCAATAAAAATCACGATACCTGCGGCAGCCATACTTTTGGCCTGACGGTTCAAATACGCAATTGCACCTTCCTGAATTGCGCCTGCAATTTCCTGCATTTTTTCATTTCCTGCAGGAGCACTTTTTACAATACCAGCAAGAACCAGGGAAAAAAGAATCCCCACAACACCGACGAGTGTACACGCCAATGGAATATTTTCCATTATCAAATCCATATTTTCCTCCATTCATTGTTCATTGAAAATCATTATGTTGATTAAAAGTATTCATCCCTTCCTGTATGCCATCACGTATTATTGTGATGGCAGCGTCCCTGGCCCTTACAATTACACGGTCCAATTCTTCTTTTTCTTCATCTGAGAACCGGCCGAGAACATGATCGGTAACTTCTTTAGGGCCATCCGGACGACCGATTCCAATACGGATACGGATAAAATCTCCATGTCCAAATGCACCGATCATTGATCTGATACCATTGTGTCCGCCATGTCCTCCTTTCGTTTTTATTTTTAATCTTTTAAAGGTAAGGTCGATGTCGTCATGTATTACCATCATCTCCTCACCAGATATCCCAAAATATTCTGCAAGCATTCGTGTTGGATAACCACTCCGATTCATATACGCCATGGGTTTAACGAGTATAATATCCGTTCCTTCGGCATTTCCACGGCCAAACAGCACATCTTGCTTTTTTTTCTCAACTGGAATGGAAAAAACCTCAGAAAGTGCTTCAAGTACCATAAAACCGACATTATGTCGTGTCATTGAATAGGTTTTACCTGGATTGCCGAGTCCGACAAGCATCCGAATCTGTTTCCGGCTCATCCTTAGTTCCCTATCCGTCAAGACAAGAATCTGTCTGAGAATTTATCCTTTGAAAATGGAAAACGCTCATAAAAAGGAAACAAGACCGCAAAAAAATACCGCCCAGGTTACGTCTCATTATTCAGCAGCAGCTTCTCCTGCAACCGCTTCTGCCTCAACGCCATCTTCTTCCGTCACAACAGATTCCTTCTTGGGCGCAAGCACGGTGACAATGGTAAAATTGACATCCGCCGGGATTTCCATATCGCCTTCCAATTGAATATCGTTTACATGAACAGAATTGCCGATATTCAAATCTGTTACATCAATTTCAATGGACTCCGGAATTTCACCCGGATAGCACAGAACTTCCAGTTCACGTCTGATAATCTGAAGAAGGCCTCCCATTTCAATACCCATGCACTTTCCTTTTAAAACAACCGGGACATGCACCCTGATTTTCCGATCCATTTTCACTTCGTAAAAATCAATATGCAGGAAATCGCCCTTTACCGGTCTTAATTGAATCTCCTTGATCATGGTCGGTTTTCGAATCCCATCCCCCAAATCAATATTGATAAGCTGCTGATTAAATTTAGCATTTTTTAACAGCACTTCGATTTCTTTCGCCTGGATAGAAAGGGAAACCGGTTGAATATCCGATCCGTATAGCACTGCTGGAACTTTGCCATCCCGCCGAAGGGATCGTGCAGGCCCTTTGCCGATTGTACTTCTTCTTTCTGCTTTTAATTCAAGTATTTCCAAAAGTATTCCTCCTTAAAAACCAATTTAAATTATACAAAAAGTGATGTAACAGAATCTCCCCGGTGGCTGCGTATGATCGCTTCTCCAACAAGCGGAGCAATCGACATTACCTTAATTTTATCACACGCTGACGCTTTGCTGCTGAGAGGAATGGTATCTGTTGTCACAAGACTTTTCAGTTCAGAATCAATTATCCGGTCAACTGCAGGGCCGGAAAGCACAGGATGTGAGCAACATGCATGAACTTCGAGGGCCCCCTCATTCTTTATTGCAGCAGCAGCCTCGGTCAGTGTACCGGCTGTGTCCACCATATCATCCAGAATAATTGCAACTTTATTCTTTACATCACCAATTACAGCCATAGCCCTTGCTTGATTCGGAGCATCTCTGCGCTTATCAACAATCGCCAGGCCGGCACCCAGTCGCTTGGCAAACGCCCTTGCCCTTTCAACACCTCCGGCATCCGGTGAAACAATCACCGATTTCTCACCAAATCGATTTTTTATATAATCAAGCAGAACCGGGGCTGCGAAAAGATTGTCCACCGGCATATTAAAAAATCCCTGAATTTGTCCGGCATGCAGATCCATGGTAATCACTCTGTGTGCACCGGCAACATCCAAAAGGTCTGCCACCATTTTGGCACTGATGGGAACGCGCGGAGCCACCTTCTTATCCTGCCGGGCATACCCATAATAAGGGATCACTGCTGTAATTCTCTGGGCGGATGATCGTTTCAACGCGTCCAGCATCAACAGCAGTTCAACAAGGCTATCATTTACGGGTCTACAGGTTGATTGAATAACAAAGACATCGGAACCGCGAACATTTTCATCAATTTCAATCTGAACTTCACCATCGCTGAAAGTCTTGACCTTGGAACTGCCGAGGGGTACGCCAAGATACTCACAGATCTTTTTTGCAAGAACCGGATTCGAATTCCCGGTAAATAGAAAAATGCCTTTGGTTGAACTATCCATCACTTCTCCAGAACAGCCTTTATTATTTGCCAATTTTTATAAAATGGCTGGGGCGGGAGGATTCGAACCTCCGAATGCAGGAATCAAAATCCTGTGTCTTTGCCGCTTGACGACGCCCCAAACGAAAACAAAACAGGCAATCAACGTAGAAATTTTTCAACGAGTTGCCGATAATATCTTAAAACCGGCTGCTCACGGTAACACCGGTTTTACATTATAAATTTTAATCACACGATCAATTCTGCCAAAAATTTCTGCTTTTCATGGAACTGTTTGAGTTCCCTGTAGGCAAACTTGGCCTGGTTACTATCAGAAAAAAGGCCGAAAACTGTCGGCCCGCTTCCGGACATCATCGCTCCCTGAGAACCAAATTTCATCAGTAACGCTTTTATCCGCTCTATATCCGGAATCATTTTGGTCGTGACGGTTTCGAGGTCATTACATAAATAATTACAGATATCAACTGATACACCACTAAAAGGAAAGTTTGTAATTATTTTTTCACATTTTGTCAATCCCAAATTCAGGTTTTTATAAACCTCTGCTGTCGATACATTGATTCCGGGATTGATCAGCAACACATGAAATTTCTGCAACAAATCATATTCGATGAGCTTTTCGCCAATGCCTTTTGCAACAGCCGGTCTCCCCTGAATAAAAAAAGGCACATCCGCTCCGATTTCAAGACCAATCTCTCTCAGTTTTTCATCCGGTAAAAGAGAACCAAAATATTTGTTCAGCACTTTCAATACGATTGCTGCATTGCTGCTTCCCCCGCCTAGTCCGGCACCAACCGGTATTTTTTTTTCAATTTGAATTTTTACACCGGCCTGAATCCCACAGGTTTTGAAAAAAAGGGTTGCTGCTTTCCAAACCAGGTTGGTATTGTTTTCAGGCACTTCCGGATGCGCGCACTGGACGCTGAGTCCGGAAGCCCGAAAATCGAAAAATATCGTATCAAAAAGTGTAATCCCGCACATCAGGGTGTTAAGTTCATGATACCCATCCGGACGCCTTCCGGTAACCTGCAAAAAAAGGTTTATCTTTGCAGGAGATAACTCCTTGATCATGGAATGAGTTGTTTGCATTTATTATCAGGATTGGTGTGATTGTTCAGCTTGGTTATAAAGCTATCGGGTAATCTGAACAACGATGAAACCGATATTGTTTCTTTTAATAAACATTTGAATCTGTTCTCCGGGTTTTATTTCACCCAGAATTTTATTAAAATCCAAAAGCGATTTGACCGGGTGATGATTGATCTCTTTTATAATATCCCCATGCATGATTCCGGCCTTGCCCCCTTTGCTGTCCGGCTCAACCTCCAGCACAATAACGCCATCGGATTCACGGAGATTGTATTGATCCGCAAATTCATCTGTAATCTCGGAAACCTCTAATCCAAGATTCTCTTCTTTCTTTTTGCTTTGGGGATCAACAGGAAATCTGTTATCATTCATTTTCCCGATCTCGACAGTCAGTTTCTTCTCCGATCCATCACGCGACAGGAGAATCTCTACCGTACTTCCAACAGCAGTCTCTGCAACAAGACTGGATAAAATGCGACTGCTTTCCATTCTCACGCCGTTCGCTTCAAGAATAATATCTTTTGCAAGAATACCAGCATTATCAGCCGGACTTCCCGGCACAACCTCAACAACCAGGACGCCCTTTCCATCTTCAATATTGTAGTATTCAGAGACTTCTTCACTAATATCTTGAATTGAAACGCCTAAAAACCCCCTTGTGACGATCCCGTTTTTTTTCAATTGATCAATAATGCCTTTTGCCAGATCAATTGGAATGGCGAAACCAATTCCCTGTCCACTCGTAATAATAGCGGTATTGATTCCAACAACCTCACCTTCCATATTGACAAGAGGGCCTCCGCTGTTCCCTGGATTAATCGAGGCATCCGTCTGAATAAAATCATCATATGGACCAGATCCGATCACCCTCCCTTTTGCGCTCACAATACCTGCTGTAACGGTCTGTTCCAGGCCAAAAGGACTTCCAATGGCTACTACCCATTGACCGACCTTGATGATCCCGGAATTTCCGATTTTCACACATGGTAAATTCTGTTTTGGCTCCACCTTGATAAGGGCAAGGTCTGTCTTTGAATCAAGACCAATCACCGTAGCCTCAAATTCCTTCCCATCTTTCAGAATCACTTTAATCTTATCTGCATCTTCGACAACATGATTGTTTGTTACAATATAACCTTCTTTGCCAATGATAAAACCGGAGCCAAGACTTGGCTGATGATTCTCCATCTGTGGATCATCTTCAAAAAATCGATCAAAAAACTCATTCAACGGGTCATCCGGATGAAATACCCGCCCCATACCTTTGGTCATTTTTTCTGTTCTGATGTTAACCACGGCAGGTCCAACAGATTCTGCAAGACTGCTAAAGCTTCCCGGAAAAATAACCGCATCAACGGGTATTTCCCGTGCTTCAGCTCCGGGGAAAGGCCGGATACTCGCGATCATCATACAGATAAAAAATATCCAAACACGCTTCCGGTTACCTTTTTTTGCTTTTATTTTTGCCTGTTTCATCCTGTTTGATCACCTCTGCATCAGGTCTTGAAAAGACAGCCATCTGTATGGAGAAAACTAATTTCGTTCTTTCACATACATGAGTCTCAGGTCATGCAGAATATGCCTGAGTAATTTTTCCTCATCATGGGATAGATTCCCCTGTGTTTTTTCATCCAGCATCCCCAGGATATCAATACTTTGTTTGGCCAAAAGCAGATTTTTCTCTTTTTTACCGGTTGTCGGATCCGGTACCAGTCC
>CAMBQS010000070.1 GCA_945870015.1 Desulfocicer vacuolatum DSM 3385 | reverse complement strand
ATTCCGGAACCGGCTATAATATTTTTACACAGCAAAATGGTAAGACCCTCCGTATCCGGAAAATCGACACCGCCATGGTGCCGACGAAAATCGGGAAAGACGGCAAGCGCTCTTTTCAGATCAACTACAACCGGTTAAACACCGGCATGATTAATTCCATGCGGGATGAAGTCCGGAAAATCAATGACAACCTCTATATCGGTGCCGGATATATGGGTTTGGGCGGCGGTTCGTTGAATCCAGCCCCGTTTGCGCTCATCGGTCCTCCCAAACCCTGGGTAGGCGCAGACAAGTAAGAAATGGTATCCTCTTTCAGGAGATAATTCAGGAATGGAAACAGCACCGGAAAGACCCACTGTAATCGTCAAAAGATGTGAAACTTATGACCAGGCCCGAATCATGGAAATTTTTCAAAACGGCATGGCTGAACTGAATTTCCAGCCACGAGGAAAAATTTTCGTAAAACCCAATGTGGTGTTTTCCACAAAAGACGGAAAATATGGCTCCACAGCTTATACAGACACGGCTGTTATCGGTGGGTCTTTGCTGGCTCTGTCCAGAACAAAGGGAGTCCGGCGTATTGACTTGGGAGAAAAAACAGCCATTGGTTACCCGACCCGCCTTGCATTTAAAAATGCAGGATATTATGATGTTGTCAAAGCCATTCAACCACAGACAGAGGCTCCGGTACGGATATTCTGTATTGATGAACAGTTAAGGGACAGGGTGTTTGTGGGCGGAAAAGTCCATGACACCCTGAAAATCTCCCGGAAAATGGCAAGGGCAGACTATAAAATCTATCTCCCCAAGCTGAAATGTCATTGCGTCAGCTCTATGACCGGCGCGGTAAAACTCAACATCGGAATCTGTTCCGATGATGAGAGGGCCATCCGGCACGACTTCCTGCTGAATGACAAAATTGTCGATCTGCTTGAGGTAGGCACTCCGGATTTTATCATGATGGATGCCATTGATGTGGGTGTTGGCAATGAAGCGGTTCCGACCCCCCGGAAACTCGGATTGATCATCATGGGAACCAACCCGTTGGCTGTGGATCTGGTTGGTGCCAGGCTGTTAGGATATAACCTGAAAGATGTCCCGTACCTGCAACGGGCTGTGGAACGAGGATATACGCCATCAGATATCAGCAATATACGGATCACCGGCGATCTGCATTCCATTGAAGATCTGGACAAAGCAGCAGAAAGACTTCTTCCCTATGATGACGAATATTTCAAATGGCAGAATATCGAAAAAGACCTGGCAAGGCTTGAATGCCCCATCCGGTTTTACTGGGGATATACCAATCGCCGGGAGCAGAAAAAATGCTTGACCGGATGCATCATGGGAATAAAAATGTTTTTTGGATTCCTGGAGCGATATGCCGGAGCAGAAGCGTTTAAAAATGCAAAACCTGTGGTTATGGTGGTCGGTGAAATTCAGGAAAGGATTGATGCAAAAGGACAAGAGGTTTTCATGATTGGAAGCTGTTCCAGGGCAACGGTCGTGAATGCAAAAAAAATTGTCAAAATTGATAACTGCTTTACCACAGCCGTTGATCTGGCCCAGACCATCCGGGGGAGGCTCGGCATACCGGCGCCGATCCTGGACGCGGAAGAAGTTCTGCCGCTGGTCAAAAATTTTGCCATTGCGTCCATTGTAAAATTGCTCAGCTTCAGATATTTTCAGGATATTATTTTTTTTCTCAAGAGAGGATTACAGAAACGGATCTAGAAGGTTCCCATTCCACCGCATCACTTTGCAAAAAGAGACAGCAGTTGAAGGTTGAGTTTTTCAATCACATCATCCGGCGAATCCTTGTCCAGATCCACAGCAGGAAGAATATATCCTTTAAATACCATCATCCCAAGACCATAGGCCAGAAAAGACGCAACAATACTATTTGCATCAACAGCCGTCGTGATCCGGTCTGCTTTCTGTTCACCGGCAACCCGCTCCACCAGTTTTTTGACAAACGGGAACTCCCGCTGAATCTCCCCATGATCCCTGTCATCCAGTAATGTACGGGCCATGACACGCCAGAACTTGTCATGTTCGCGGATCACTTTTAATGCACGAAACAGGATTTCCACAAGATCATCCGGCTCACCGATTTCTGAACGGACATCTGCGGATAGCTTTTCCTGTGTTTCCCTGCGAAGCATTTCCTTGGATCCAAAATGTCTGTGAATCAAACCATGATTGACACCGGCATGGTCGGCAATCATTCGGAGAGATACCGCATCCACTCCTTTTTCTGAAAAAAGTGTGGCTGCGCTTTGAATGATCGCTTTCTTAACTTCCTCTTTGCCGTGTGGCCTGGTTTGTTTAGGCATATTCCAAAACTCTGTTGATCTTCATGTTTAGATTCTGTCTATTAACAGAAATCATATATAAAAAACAGAGCCAATTTAAAAAGTTTGTTGTTGTCATTCCGGCGAAGGCCGGACACGCAGTGCAGTTTTTCAAGCCGCCAGGCGCAACCGTAGCGCTATCCAGGTTTCAGTACTTTTCTGGACACCGGCCTTCGCCGGTGTGACGGTTTTTCATCGTTTTGAAATTAGCTCAACAGTCAAGATTTTTCTTTATCCTCGGTATCCAGGTAGGAAAAAACTGCCGTACTATCCGGTTTCGATCCAGCCTTCAAAACATTTTTTATTAACAAATCAGTATGATATAGTACGAATACAAGATGGCATGATCCTGGCTATTGCTGAGAGCAACAGGTTAAAAAAGATTCTCTTCTTCCTAATTCAAACAAGGAGCCATGCATGAATCAGATGCACCGTAACCGGATCTGGGAAATGATCATCAGAAGTCTGTCAGACAAAACCAGATTTTATATTCCAAAGGATGATGAACAGAAAAAACAGGTTATTGACCCGGAGGAGATCATGAAAGGTTTCAAGGAATCGATCCAGAAATCCGCAACTGAATGACATATCGAAAAGCCATTACAGATTATACTTCTCCAGTTTCCGGTAAAAAGTGGCGCGCCCGATCGCCAGCGCTTTTGCTGCAAGCGAAAGGTTCCCCTGTGCAATACGAAGAGCATGTTGCATGGCTTTTTTTTCAAGTTCAGGCATGGGAATGATTTTTTCAGGGAAAATGATATCATCTGTATTCACAGGCGACATCCTGTGCATCTCCTTGTCTTCCGGATTGTTCGGTACGAATCTTCCGGTAATCGTATCCGGCAGATTCACCATCATCAGCCTATTTGTATCTGCGGATACCACGGAACGAAATATGATATTTTCAAGTTCTCTGACATTGCCGGGCCATGGATAGCGGATAAGAGCTTCCATCACATCACTGTCCACGGCTGTTATCTTTTTTCCGGTTTCCCGAATGTATTTTTCAAAAAAATGACCGACAAGGGAAGGAATATCTTCTTTCCGTTCCCGCAACGGCGGCAGAAGAATCGGAAACACAACCAGCCGGTAATAGAGATCCTCCCGAAAACGGCCTGCCTTGACTTCGTTTTCCAGATCTTTGTTTGTGGCGGATATAATACGGACATCTGCGGTCATCTTACGACTCCCGCCAACCCGCTCAAATGTTTTATCCTGAAGAAAACGAAGCAGTTTAATCTGTAATGACGAAGACATTTCTCCGACCTCATCCAGGAAAAGCGTTCCGCCCTCTGCTGTTTCGATTTTCCCGATCCGGCTTGTCACGGCACTTGTGAACGCGCCTTTCTCATGACCAAAAAATTCACTCTCCTGAAGATTTTCCGGAATCGCCCCGCAATTGACCGCCTCAAAAGGCCCTTTTTTGCGAATCCCCTGAAAATGGATGGCTCTGGCAACCATCTCCTTTCCCGTACCACTTTCACCATTGATAAATACATTGATATTGGTTTCCAGGACGTTCTCAATCTTGCTGAAAACCCTTTTCATGGCTTCACTTTTTCCAATGATATTGTCAAACGAGAAGGCGGTGCCCAATGCCTTGCGAAGCATTGTAATTTCCCGGGTCATCGAATGCTTTTCCACTGCTTTTTTCAGTGAAGCACGAAGCCGGTGGCGGTCGATGGGTTTGGTGATAAAATCATAAGCCCCCTGTTTCATGGCCTCAACTGCCGTATCCAGCGACTCTGCTGCCGTGACCATGATCACCGGCAGGTCCGGTTTTCTCAACCGTACCTGTTTCAGTACCTCAATCCCATCCATACCAGGCATCATGATATCCAGACACACCGCATCCGGTTGATCCTCTAATGCATTCAGAAAGGAATACCCGTCTTCAAACTCCTGAATTTGATAAATATCCCTGTCAATCCAATAGGAAATCAATTTTCTGACATTTTCCTGATCATCGACAATAAATATTTTGTATTTTTCCATCTTGTTATAATAATACAAATTGTCTCATTTTAAAACATTTTTTTGCCGACCGGTGATTCTTTCCACCGGACGGCAAACTCTTTTGAAAAGATGGATGAACAAAAAGGTTGGATTGTCCATAAGAAACAGAAAGGCCGGATAGAACGGTTTACAACGGCCTCTCTGTCAATAGACATACATCAGGCAAAGGCATTTTCATTTCGGTCAGAGGAAGAATTTTTCTTAGCAAGACCTTGTATAAATTTAAGATCCTGAGCGCTGCGTTCCGCCATTCTATCCTCAATTTCCTGCTTTTTCAGCCCCATTAAAATTGCATAGGCATGATACTTTGTTTTACAGAAAAAGATATCAAAGGGATCGCACCTGTTTTCACTTCTGAATATACGGATTCCCGGTACCTCCCCGTCCTGGATATACTCAGAATCCGTATTCAGCAACAACGGTTCAATATCATATTTATTCTGCCATGGAATACAGGCGCCCATCATGCCCAGATCCAGATCCATGATCGATCGAACCTTTTCCGTTGTTCCCCCGACAGGCAATACAATGTCTCCGGTCAAGGAACCGGTAATGCCGATTCGTTGGTTCACGGGTCTACGGATATAATCGGATATCAAGCCGACATCCATGGCTACGGATGCAGAGTCACCTTCCACACCGCTGTGAGCCTGAATATACTCAATGTGCATCTCATATCCGATTGCCGGGGCATTGATTTTTTTCAACACCTTCTTTATGGACGCCCTGACATTCTGGGCAGCGGCTTTTGCGATGTCCCCTGTTTTTCCAGGTGAGACAACCGAATCCGATCCACCCACCGTAATCTGACATCGTATGGGCAGCGGCTGACCATACATGGTTCCGCTGGATTTGGCCTGAATCACGGCAAGTCCCACCACATATCCAATGGAATCCGTCATGCTGCTGATATACCGTTTCAGACTCTTTTTATGCTCCAGGATTTCCCTGGTCATGCTGCCTTCAAGACTCAGATGTTCCTGTAATGCCTTTCTCACATGTTTTG
Source organism: Desulfocicer vacuolatum DSM 3385 (assembly GCA_945870015.1). GTDB lineage: Bacteria > Desulfobacterota > Desulfobacteria > Desulfobacterales > SURF-7 > QZKS01. The sequence continues at coordinate 6,006 of CAMBQS010000070.1, read as the reverse complement.
GCTGCACCAGCGGCGAATTCTCCAGAATGGCTTCGAACTCCGCTGTTTTGATGATTCCATTCATGGGCCGGAGCATGCTGCTCAACTTGCGGTCATTTCCACGGCAGCGCAGCTCCTTGATTACCTCAAGAACTGCCGGCCGGGAAAATTCCCTCTCAACCAGCCGGTAGTCTTTTGGAAGGTTCTGCCCAAAAATCTTCTCGCTTCTGGTTCTGACTCCCTCGTATCCCTCTTTTTCAATGATCGCTCCCCATGTATCCTTCAGATCTTCCCCCAGATTGATGACTTCCTGTTTGATATACTGTGCCACCTGCCGGATGCTTTCAGTGGTTTCCGGGACAGCGCTTTCCATCTGGACAATCTCTCCCCGGTCTTCGATCCGGCTTAAAAAAGCGCCATCACCTTCGCTTTGCAGATAGGACAGGGTATCATGATTGCAGCAGGCGATAATGATGTTTTCCGCCCGCAATTCGTTTTCCGCCCTGTCCGCTGCACCGCTGCCGGTATTCCGCCCTCCTTCCAGAATAAACCTTTTATTCTGCATAATCTCCAGAAGATCAGACATGTAGCCGGACTTAACGAGTGTTTTTAATTCGTCAATATAAATGACCGGCGACTTGGCATGCGCACCCAGATATGTCCGTTTATGTGCCGGTGTATGCAGATTGCCGGACTGATATGGATCATGCCGGAAACCGCCCTTCATATTGCGATCATCCGGCTCGGAAACCCTTGCCATCAGATCCTTGTCTTTTCGGGGATCATACACCAATTCCGGTATCATATCCTCCAGGTGTTTAACCGAATTTTTCATCCCGTGCTGGGCATCTCTTTGAATTTTTTCCTGAACCTTATGGTTGTTTTCCTGAATAAACATAAAAATGGCGCCGATACCTGCCAGCCCGGTCAAAGTAAAGAGAACAGGAAAAAACAACCCTCCGATGATACTCAAAAGGGAAGCTATCAATAATAAATTTCTCACTTTTGTAATCGGCTTGATCTGATCCGACAGGCTGAATGGGGCGACACCTTCCCTGGCTGAACTGATCGACTGATGCAGGTTTTGTATCAATTGATCTGCCTTTTCAGGATTCTGATAGGTAAAACGGATGTGATTTTTATCTTTCCCCGGATAAGCAAGTATGGAGTCTTTGGGACGTAAATAATCGCCAAGGGCATCATCCAATACCTGATTGAACATATTTGCCAGCATAGATTTTCCGGTTCCGGGCCGGCCGACCATCAGAATATGCCCTTTGTTCTGGGCTATTTTCCGTATCGCCTCTTTGGCCCGATCCTGAAAAATCACTTTTTCAATGGGATCATCCGGCACGGTGATCTGGGATGTATCCTCAAAAAAACTGAGACGTTCTTCCAGGTTTCCGGGATAAAGCATCAACTCCTTTATCCACTGACAATCATTTTTTGTATATTCATCATGCATACACATACCCCCTGATCGAATCCAGTACGTAAAACCGCCTTGCATCGGAAATGGGAATCCTCTTGTTGATTTCAGAGTATAGTTTCGGAAGCCGCTGCCGGATTGGTTCCAGTGCTTTTATACTGTGCAACACGGAAATATGGGTAAACAGTTTCTGCTTCCCGGTATTGTCTTTCATTACGTAACTGAAAGCCACTCCGAGCTGGAGTTGATTCAAGGACTCCATGATCACATCTTTTTCATCCATGTCCAGATTGCATGTTTTGAATATATCCTGATAAACTTCAGGCAGATGTGAATCAGAATATCCAATTTCAAATTTTGTATTAAACAATATTTTAATGGGCATCAGTTCTCCTGAGATACATTGTCTGAATGCATCCTGAAACTTTTTGTTTTCCTGGATGGACTGATCGAGAAGAAGCATATATTTGACCAGGTTCATATCCTGTATCCAGTACTGCACCTTTTTATCCGCGCCGATTACACAGGCTTTTGACTCGCCATTTGAAAAAAACCGTATCAACCGGTACTGGTTATTCGGATTATAGGAGGTAAAATCAAACCCCCGCATCTCGAACAATCCGGGTGCAAGCTGCCGGCTCTCCAAAATGACTTTTACGTTTCTGGAATAATTGTTTTTCATATACTCCACCTTGCCGGGGATATCCCCATCCAGATGCAGTATGGACCGGTTCCCGTCAATATCCTCGCAAATCCCGATGATATTGGAAACATGCTCCTGATCCAGCGATGATAATGTTCTGGGCAGAGCATCATAGGGCCGTAATGATTCATTCATCATATCCACATGATTCAAAAAATGTGTATCTTTCCGGGAAGGAGCTTCAATGGGTGACAGTGCGAGCAATATATCCGGTGGAACGGCTTTTGTTTTTTTTCTCCATGGAATCCATTTATATAATGTGGCTCCCAAATTTGCTTTCCCGGGGTGGGATCGATGGATTTCACAACCCACCAGCCTTTTTTGAATTTCCATTGGATTTGGATCCAGCATATATCTGGCAAAATCGGATATCACATATTCAATTACCGATTCTGCCTTGATTTCAGGTACCAACTCAATATCCTTTGGAATTCCGAATCCGGTTCTGGAGATGACCCAGATCGGTTTCTCTGATACCGTCTGTTTCGCATTTTGAATTTCCATGTTTTTCACTCATCACCTGATTGACTGCATTTATTTTTGATTCAGTAATATTTCTGCCGGATGGTCTTCTTCGTGACTTTGATCCATCAGCTCCTGCAAACAGTGGTCACAATAGGTATGTGAAATCTCTTCTTCCGATTCATCTCTTTCCCTCTTTCCCATCGTAGACCCGCATACACAGCATTTTACAATCAAAAGCCAATCTCCTTGTTTGTCCGGTTACAACGCACACGGTTGCCGTTACCTGAGCAAAGCAGCAAACATGCCACACGATGATCCGGATATGCAGGAAACCCATCTGCCTTATAAAACTGATGATTGTGAAAAACAGACCCTGATTGATATCTGGGAAGATAAGAATTACTGTCCCAATTTGAGTGAACAACTCAATTTTCACTGAAAATCTATCTCAGAATGAGACAGAAGGATGAAAAAAGTCCGCTCCGATCCATGTTGGATTGAAAATTTCAGGATAAAACTGTATTTGAATTCAGAGTACAATCAAATATCTCTTGTAGTCATCACAAAGATGTGTCAAAAAGAATTTAATAGTAACTGTGAACACCCAAATAGAGCAACTGGTTGAAGATTAAATCAAATAAAATTAAATCCAAAATGACATTGACGGGATGATGGGGTCATGCACAGCGCTTTAGATAACCCACTCTGTGTAAACCCTATTGGTGCGCTATTGCCTCCAGAAATCATAATCCGGGTAAAAAAGCTTCGAAGGTTGTCGGGAGTCACAATCATAACAAAAAATGTTTTAAAAAGGAGAAAGTAAGATGGCGAATGGTATTGTAAAATGGTTCAATGATAGCAAAGGTTATGGTTTTATTGAGCAGGAAAATGGAGGCCCGGACGTTTTTGTACATCATTCAGCAATCAATGCCAATGGTTTCAAGTCCCTGAATGAAGGAGACCGTGTGAGCTTTGATATAGAGCAAGGGAAAAAAGGACCTGCAGCTACCAACGTTACGGTTTTATAACCTGAGAGAATCTTTAAAAGGGCATTTCATCGAGCAATCATGCAATGCCCCTTTATCCTTTCCAGTCTTGTAGCATAATCGCACCGGGAATGGGCGTATTTATATATACGATTAATCGTTCCAAACCTGATTGGATAGTTTTGTTCAAATGCAAGCCGCCCCCGCAGAGAAGATATCGATGAATGTGAAAAAAGCAGACATAATCATCCTTCTGTTCCTTTCCCGGGTAGAGGTAAAATAGATACCCTGAAACAGTATGCAAAAAGAAAATCATGGAAACCGCAGTGAATACATTGTACAGTATGCGGGAATTCTGCCGAAAAACAATGGTGACCGGGATGATCCGGCCTGGAAAAATATACCACACCTTGAAGTAAACTGTTTCCGACCGGAAAGCAGTAAACACCGGCCAATAACAAAAGCAAAATTACTTCATGATTCAAAAGAGTTAAAATGCATATTTCATGTTCAGGATCAATATGTCCGTTGTGTCCATACCGAATGTCAGGAACCTGTTTATCAGGATAGTTGTGTGGAATTTTTCGTTCAACCAAAGCCTGATTACGGGTATTTTAATTTTGAATTCAATTGCGGAGGCACCTTGCTGGCTTCCTATATTACAGATCCCACCCGGATTGGAACCGGTCTCCGGGAATATACACCCTTAAACCGGAAAGAGGTCGAGCAGATAAACATTTATCATTCTCTACCGCGAAAGGTTTTCCCTGAAATTCAACAGAAGGTCAACTGGCAGCTTGAGTTCTCCATTCCCTTCTCCTTGTTTGAAAAACATATCGGGCCGCTCCCGGATATCCAGGGGAAAACATGGAGAGCCAATTTTTATAAGTGTGGCGATCATACATCCCATCCGCATTGGGCTTCCTGGTCGCCTGTGACAGAACTGAACTTTCATCTGCCGGGGTGTTTTGGCAATATTTGTTTTCAAACCATTTCATGAACAAAGGAAAGCCGGCAATGAGCTGGAAGGATTCCATTACCGATTGTAACCAAAAGCATGAAAGGAAAAAAATGTTCCCCGATGTCCAGATTAAAAAAATTCTTTATGCAACCGACTTGTCCGAATATGCAAAAAAAGCATTTTCCTATGCCGTAAGCCTTGCCCGGCATTATCAGGCAACGATCACCATCCTGCACACGGTGATTGACAATCCGGACATCTATTCCGGTGTTCTCAGTTATGTTGATCCGGAAAAATGGGAAGCCATTAAAAAACAGCATGTGGATGAGGCCAGAGAATCCCTTATCGGAAAAAAACGAAGCGGGATGCCCATTCGCCAAGTGCTGGATATCTTTTGTGAAGATGTGAAATCCCAGTTTCATGATCAGCCTTTTGAAACCGATAAAATTATTGTAACCCGCGGCAATCCAGTGGAAGAGATTCTCCGGTATTCTGAAGAAAACAACTGCGATATCATTGTCATGGGTTCCCGGGGACAGGGAAGCTTTATGAATGCAATGATCGGCAGTACTTCCCTGAAGGTTCTGCACCGTTCCAAAAAACCGGTTTTGCTGGTTCGTCTGGAGGATGAATAAATTATCTTCTGCTTCCGGTTGGTCCGGGTTTTGGCTGATCCAGCAATTTGCATATTCCGTCAAACCATTTTTCAGCCATCTTCTCGGAACCGGATTCGTTTGGATGTGTACCATCAATTGTGTCCACAACCGGGTCAAAGCCGGTTGAAAAATCGATGACCACCACTTCAGAAGAAGATGTCCTCATCACCTTGGCAACGCCATCGATTTCAGCATTCAAAATGGAAAGTCGGCTGTTCCACAATGGCTTAGCGGTTGGGATGACCTTTGCCAGTAAAATATCGACATCAGGATTGTCCTTCTGCAAAAGAAGAATGACTTCCTTCAACTCCCCTGCCATCTGTTCCGGGGTCTCATTGGCTCCGGCATCGTTATGCCCCAGATGCAGCAAAACAATATCAGGGGTATAGTTTTTCAACCATTCCGAAATCCGGCCCTTACCTGTATCCGGATATATTTCACCTGTTGCCATCCCCAGAATCTGATCAGAACGCCATCCCCAATGACCTTCATGATCCGGATCAAACTGTTTGCCCTTGTAAGGCGGACAATCCTGGCCAGGTTCTTCATTGGCTCGTCTGTTCATGGATCCGATAAAATCAAACTCAACTTTAAGATCCACCAATTTTTTCCAAAGGGAGTATCGATATCCACAGTATTCCCCAACCGAATGGGTAATGGAATCTCCCAGGCATAAAATCCGGATCGGCTGATGAATCTTCTTCCTGTCCGCTTCTGCAGGCTGCACCAGCAGGATGAAAAACAAAACAAAAAAGATAGATTGTTTTTTCATAACTCCTCAATAAGCCGCTGGTGAATATTATCAAACCCGCCATTGGACATGATCA
>CAMBQS010000069.1 GCA_945870015.1 Desulfocicer vacuolatum DSM 3385 | reverse complement strand
GTGGCCGGCACCTTGTATTCCTTGTTATCAGCAATCTTCTGGATTGTGCCCCGCAGGATTTTGCCCGAACGGGTCTTGGGCAACCGCTTGACCACCACGGCTGTTTTGAACGCCGCCACCGGACCGATACGATCCCGAATCATCCGGATTACCTCTTGAACAATCTCCCCTTCCGGCCTGCTTACACCGGCCTTGAGTACCATAAAACCGACCGGCACCTGCCCCTTGAGATCGTCATCCACCCCCAGAACTGCGCACTCGGCCACATCCGGATGGTCCGAAAGCACCTCTTCCATGGCCCCGGTGGAAAGCCGGTGACCGGCCACATTGATGATGTCATCCGTTCGGCTCATCACAAAGGCATATCCGTCCGAATCGATGAATCCTGCGTCCGCCGTTTTATAGTAGCCGGGGAACTCCTTCAGGTAGGACTCCACATACCGATCATCGTTCTGCCACAAGGTCGGCAGGGCTCCCGGAGGAAGCGGCAGCTTCACCACCAGGGCACCGATTTTTCCCGCAGCCATTTGTCTGTTGCCGGCATCCACCACCTGCAGGTTCCATCCCGGCGCCGGCTTGGTGGGCGACCCCTCTTTTACCGGAAACGCGTGAAGCCCCATACAGTTGGCACAGATCGCCCAGCCTGTTTCGGTCTGCCACCAGTGATCTACTACCGGTACGTTCAGGGCATCTTCGGCCCAGTGCAATGTGTTGGGATCTGTCCGTTCCCCTGCCAGAAACAAGGTCTTGAAATGAGACAGATCATATTGCTTCATCTGTTCGGCTTTGGGGTCCTCGCGTTTGATCGCCCGGAAGGCCGTGGGTGCCGTGAACATGGACTTGACCTTGTGTTCGGAAATCACCCGCCAGAACACACCGGCATCCGGCGTACCAACAGGCTTGCCCTCGAATAGAATTGTTGTGCAGCCTTTGAACAGCGGAGCATAAACAATATAGCTGTGCCCGACAACCCATCCCACATCCGAAGCTGCCCAGAATACATCTCCGATGTCCATATTATAAATATTCTTCATCGTCCACTTCAGCGCAACCACATGACCGCCATTGTCCCGCACCACGCCCTTGGGCTGCCCCGTTGTCCCGGAGGTATACAGGATATAAAGAGGATCAGTTGCCGCCACCGGAACGCAGTCTGCCGGAGAGGCTGTTGTCATGGCCTCTGACCAGTCAATATCCCGGCCGGCCACCATAGATGCTCTCTCCATAGGCCGCTGAAAAACAATACATTTTTTCGGCTTATTTGCGCTCATGCTGATCGCCGAATCCAGCAGCGGCTTGTAGGGAATCACCTTCTTCACTTCGATGCCGCATGAAGCTGACACGATTACTTTGGGTTTGGCGTCATTGATGCGTGTGGCCAGTTCCATGGCCGCAAACCCGCCGAACACAACGGAATGTATTGCCCCGATACGTGCACAGGCCAGCATTGCCACTGCTGCTTCCGGAATCATGGGCATGTAAATCAAAACCCGATCCCCTTTTTCCACACCCTGGGTTTTGAGTACTCCCGCAAAACCAGCCACCTCATCCCGCAAGGTCGTATATGTGTACTTCCTGATGGTATCCGTCACCGGACTGTCGTAGATCAGAGCAAGATTTTCTCCCCGTCCCTGGTCTATGTGATAGTCCAGTGCATTGTAGCAGGTGTTGATCCGGCCGCCGGTAAACCAGCGGTAAAAAGGTTTGTTCGAATCGTCCAGAACCTTGTCCCAACGCTTGTACCAGTGGCAGTCCTCTGCCGCCTTTGCCCAGAATCCTTCCGGATCATGGATCGACTGTTCAAACGCCGCTTCATAGGGATTGGTCATGTGGCCTCCTTATTTCCGTTGGGTTAAAACATCTGTTTTTCCGGATCCGGTTCAACATCGATTTTTTTGTATTTGCCGGTTATCCAGTTTTCCAGATCGGAACAGTACCATTTTGAAAACCGCCGGTCAGACGGTCCTCCGGCCATGTTGGTATGAATTTCGTCGGTGGACAGATCCGTCACCATCCTGAAAGACGGTGCAAACGTGGTGAGACGACCGGCACTTTCAAAGATCTGTCCCTGATGCGGGGTTGCAAGGCTTCCGATAATGGTGATCGGACCCCGGTCAAACCCTAAAAATTTGGGAAGCTTGCCGTCAAAAACAATATTCTTTAAAATGACTTTCCGGGCTTTTCCCCATTTTTCCGGTACGGATTTCAGCGCTTTTTCAGCTGCCTGCCGGTAAATTTCTTCTCGTGTCCGTCCACCAAACCATGATGATGTTTCCGAAAGCAGTATCCGGTCAAAATTGATATAAAAATCATTGAAAATGCCGGTATGCTGATCCAGTTGATCCACCACATCTGTGCCAAAGCCGTGATGGCCGAAAACATCCCGGTACAGTTGTTTGTAAAACCGGTCAAACAGAAATGCCCCTTCGGAATCCGCAGAATATTCAAAATTCCAGTTTTTCAGTATGGCTGCCTGTCTTGAATCCGGAAGCATGGAAGAGAGAATCGCCATAAAGGATTCTGCCTGTGTTGAATAGACATCATAATGCAGTTTATACATGTACTCGCAGTCGATATCACTTTTTTCTGCCAGCAGGCCTTCGATCCGGTCGGAACGGTATGGTCCCATCCCGACATTGATGGGATTCACATTGCCGTATTGGTTCAGGTTCTGGTTGGTTGTCACCAGGTAACCGCATTCCGGGTTATAGGATCGCGGCAGATCACGGCAGTCTTCAAATCCCTGCCAGTCATTTTTCTTTTCCCAGCCCGGCAGCGGAACAAACCCGCTGATCCCTTCCCGCCGTTTCGGCATCAGTCCGGACATCTGATACCCGATGTTTCCCTCTTTGTCAGCCAGAATTAAATTCCATGACGTCTCGATACGGCCAAGCAGATCCATTCCCTGGCTTACCGTTTTCGCATCAATGATTTCAACAATACTGTTTAAGGTAACCGCTCCTGAAAAAGCCGGTGCCCAGGCTGTGGCGATATAATATCCTTCCTGGTTCGGGTTCCCCTCCAGAACGCCATGGTTGTTTTCATAAAATGTGACTGTGACCGGATCCTTTTTTTTCCGCTTGATGATCTCTTTTCTCTCAATAAATTTCATCCATTTGTCCGGCTCCCGGAAATATTTTCCTTCTTTACACTTTTCAATCCATGAATCGGTTCCATCCATGAAGGTGTAAGTCGCGCTCCAGGCAAGATCCGGATTTCGACCGACCAGCAGGGCAGGCGCTCCAGGCATGGTTCCGCCAATGGCATATGTGTCTCCGATTTTCAGCGCCATCTCATACCAGACGTTCGGGAGTCTGTTGACTTCCAGGTGGGGATCATTGGCCAGAACCGGTTTTCCGGATCTTGTCTTCTTTCCGGAAACTGCCCAGTTGTTGGATGCCATCATCACAGGGACAGCGATATTCCAGAGGGAGGTTGGAGGAACAAGTCTTTCCTGAAGCTTGATCTGTTTGATCAATTCAATATCCAGTCCGCCGAGGATATCCGGAAAAAGTTCATTCAGGCGGATCTCATCCATACCTGCCTGTACCAGTTCAATCAGAAACCTTTCCATCTCCCCCTGAGACTGGGCCAAGGTCAGATAACCGATCATCCTCGCGATCAGAATCGAGTCTTCTATAAGCCAGGGTTCCGGTTTGTATCCGAAAAGCCTGCACTCCCAGGGAATTTTTTCCGAAAAAGCCCGGTTGACTCCATGACAATAGGCTTCAACGATATTTTTTGCTTCCGGTGTCAGCTTTTCAATTTGTGATGCAGTGTCACCGGTCCAATTCATCCTTCGGAAGAATGTATCAATGGCAAGTATTTCATCGCTTGAATCCAGAATTTCGGACGCACGCCCCTGCCCCAGAATACGCATCAAGAGAATCTGCATTCCCCGGTCTTTTCCATGGGCATATCCCATCCATTCAAAAACGGATGTCTTGTCTTCCCCTTCAACATGGCAGACGCCATGCCGGTCTCTCCAGATTTTGCTGGTTGCGTTCATGATTCCTCCTGTGTTAATGAGCTGTTATCTTCATAACACTGTATAATTCAAATCCTCAAGAGATTTTGATAAGAAACTGATGATTTTTATTACACGGTGTGATATCATCACTCCACCTATCGCGGAAAAAAATCAATACATATAGTCGATGTCCCCTTAAAAAAAAAGGAATATCAAAATGATACGACTCATTTTCTCCTTTCTTTTCGTGTTCCTGGTCATGGGAGGTTCCTCCCGGATTGTTCATGGTGCCATACCGGCTGCCCAGCGCAATGCCTTGATTGATCTCTATAATAATACAGGAGGAACAAACTGGACAGAAAACTCAAACTGGCGGGGAGATCCCGGAACCGAGAATACATGGTATGGTATCACCTGTGACAGCGGGAATAATTTTGTCACTGAAATCGATTTACGCATCAACAACCTCTCCGGTGAGATTCCGGATTCCATTGGAGATCTGACAGACCTGAGAAGCCTGGCTTTATCCGACAATCAGTTGAACGATGAAATCCCGGTTTCAATTGGAAGTCTGACCTCTCTCCAATACCTATCCCTCAGCAACAACGAACTTACCGGAGGAATTCCTGCGGAGATCGGTGATCTATCGGAGTTAACCTACCTGTCTTTATCCAACAATCAACTGGTTGGAACCATTCCAGACAATATCGGCAACCTTGAAAGTCTGACCATCCTGCTGATTTCAAACAACCGGTTACAAGGACAAATTCCGGAAGAGATCAAGCTGTTGACCAACCTGATTGATGACAGAAGCGACTTTCGATACAATAATTTTTCAACAACCGTGTCGGATGGTTTGCAAACATTCCTGGACCGGAAACAGACAGGGGGAAACTGGGAGGCCTCTCAGGGTTCCACCGACAATGGAACCTCAACGCCGTTGGCCGGGGATGATGACAGCAGTTGCTTCCTTCGCTCGATTTCCAGATCAACGGAATGAGAAAATACCCCTGGTTTTACTCCTGTTTCCGGATTTGATTTGCCCGGAGCTGGCCGCAGGCTGCTGAGATATCCTGCCCCTTACTGTGTCGAATAATGGCTGTATAACCAGCATCATGAAGTTTTTGCAGAAAATCATTAATCACCTGATTATCCGGTCTTTTCAATTCACTCTCCGGATGTTCATTAAACGGGATCAGATTGATTTTTGATTTTACGGATCTCAGCAACTTGATAAGCCGGTCTGCATCCGCAGGGGAATCGTTGACACCTTGAATCAATATATATTCAAAGGTAATTTTTTCCCGGGGAGCAAGGGGATATTTCCGGCAGGCCTCTATCAAATGTTCAATGGGATATTTCCGGTTTATGGGCATCAGCATGCTTCTGGTCTTGTTATCTGAGGCATTTAATGATATAGCCAGATTAACATCTGTATCTCGACCCAAAGCCGAAAATTGATGGATTAGTCCCGCTGTGGAAATCGTAATCTTCCTTGCGGATATTTTCAGCCCATGATCAGCATCCCTCATCGTATCAAGGGCTTTAATGACATTGTCATAATTTGCAAGAGGTTCTCCCATTCCCATCAGGACGATATTTTTTAACTGCTCTGGATGATCCAGGGTGTTTTTCACATCCCTCACCTGAGCCAGGATTTCTCCTGCTGTGAGGTTACGAACAAAACCACCTTTTGCCGTAAGGCAGAATTTACAATTTTGGGCACAACCAACCTGTGTCGAAATACAGAGGGTCTGATGATTTTTTTCCGGAATCAGAACGGTTTCAATATGGTTTCCATCCTGTAACTGAAACAGGTATTTTTTCGAACCATCTGCCGATTGTTCTGTTTTCATGATAGAAAGGCGTTCAATGGTAAAATGAGAAAATAACAACTCCCGGGTTGTTTTTCCGATATCGGTCATGATATCAAAGGTATCAGCCTGACGGAGGTAAATCCATTTAAAAATCTGACCTGCTCGAAAAGATTGAATTCCATTATCCTGCAACCAGATGACCAATTCATTTTTCGTCAGGTCTTTAATATCGTTCCTGATAATCAATTTTGCTCGCTTTCTGATAAATATTATTTTGCTTGACATACCATTTGTGAAATATTAATTTCAACAGTTTAGTTTTAATCTGTTACGATCAATATACAAGGCTTCTGCATGTTTGACAATTTAAGTGATAAGCTTAACTCTGTTTTTAAAAAGCTAAAAGGACAGGGTAAGCTCAATGAAAAAAATATAGAATCCGGATTGAAAGAAGTCCGCATGGCTCTTCTGGAGGCGGATGTTCACTATAAAGTTGTAAAGACTTTTATTGAGGACATCAAAGAGAGAGCTTTGGGAACAGAGGTTCTGAACAGCCTCACGCCGGGCCAGCAGTTTATTAAAATCGTCAACGACGAACTTACTGCATTAATGGGCTCGGAGCATGAAAGTTTATCTCTCTCCGGTTCCAAACCCGTTGCAATCATGCTGGTGGGCTTGCAGGGGTCGGGTAAAACAACAACGGCTGGAAAACTTTCCGTTTTTTTACGGAACAGTGGGAGAAAGCCTTATCTTGTTCCAGCGGATGTTTACCGGCCGGCGGCCATCGATCAATTGACCAAGCTGGGTGAACAACTGTCCATACCGGTATTTCCATCAACTACGGATATGAATCCGGTCGACATCTGCCACCATGCCGCAAATGCCGCACGGCTGGCGGGTTGTGATACCCTGATACTGGATACAGCCGGCAGGCTTCACATTGATGAAAAATTAATGGATGAGCTGGGTCGAATCAAGGAGACAGCCAACCCATCCGATATCCTGCTGGTTGCCGATGCCATGACCGGTCAGGATGCGGTAAATATCGCCAAATCATTTGATGACCTCCTTGATATCGGTGGTGTCATATTAACCAAGATGGATGGTGATGCGCGAGGCGGAGCAGCACTCTCTATCAAGGCAGTGACAGGTAAACCTGTTAAATTTATAGGTGTGGGTGAAAAACTGAAAGATCTGGAGCCGTTTCACCCGGATCGAATGTCTTCAAGAATTCTGGGAATGGGGGATGTTCTTACCCTGATCGAAAAAGCCCAGGATATGGTGGATGAAAAAAAGGCGATTGAACTTGAAAAAAAGCTGAAAAAAAATCAATTTACCCTTGAAGATTTTAAAGATCAGATGGTTCAGATTCGAAAAATGGGTTCCATTAAAGACCTGCTTAAAATGATACCCGGTGTTTCAAACAACAAACAATTTAAAAAATTGGATGTGGATGAAAGGGAATTTGTTCGAATTGAGGCCATTATTAACTCCATGACCCTTCAGGAACGGGAGAAGCATACAATCATTAACGGCAGCAGGCGGAAACGAATCGCAAAAGGCAGCGGAACCCAGGTTCAGGATGTAAACAAGCTTTTAAAAAATTATGCTCAGATGATAAAAATGATTAAAAAATTAAATACAGGCGGCATGCGGTCTTTTGGCCGGGGCATGCTTCCATTTTAAAAAGGAGAAAAATTCAAATGGCAGTAAAAATCAGATTGGCCAGACACGGTGCAAAGAAGAAACCTTTTTACAGAATCGTTGTGACAGATAGTGAGTCCCCCAGAGATGGACGATTTACGGAGATCGTAGGTACCTATAACCCATTGATCAATCCGGCAGAAGTTAACTTGAAGGAAGATCGCATAAAATATTGGGTCGCTCAGGGCGCTATCCCGACAGACACCGTTAAAGGCTTAATCAAAACAAAGGGTGTTTTTGCAGAAACAGCTTAATAAATTTGGATACTCCTACTTCTCAACCGCCAACGAAGGAGATGAGCTATGAAAGATCTGATCGAGTATATTGCGCAGGCACTTGTTGACAACCCTCAGGAGGTCCGGGTTTCAGAGGTTGAAGGCAATCAGACTTCGGTACTGGAGCTGAAAGTGGCAAAAGAGGACTTAGGGAAGGTAATCGGGAAACAGGGCAGGACGGCGCGTGCCATGCGCACAATTTTAAGTGCCGCCTCTGCCAAAGTTAAAAAACGGACGGTACTTGAAATTATCGAATGACCAAAGATGATCTTTTGTCCGTGGGTAAAATTACAGGCGTGCATGGAATTCAAGGCGCCCTCAAGCTATACCCTTATGTAGAATCCCTATCCATCTTCAAATCCGGTCACCGAGTTGTATTGCGCGATCCTGACGGTAAAGAGGAAAGCTACGTAATACAGGAGGGACATCCCTATAAAAACATCCTTCGGTTGCTTTTTGAAAAAATCGATAGCCGGGATGCTGCCGAGAAACTGATCGGATCTGAGATTTTTATCGAGAAATCTCTCTTGCCCGATCCGGAAGCAAATGAACATTACTGGTTTGAAATCATCGGGTTGGACGTTTTTCAGACAGACGGTGTCCCCCTGGGCAAGGTCGTATCGATTTTTCAGACCGGAAGCAACGACGTTTATGTGGTCAAGGATTCAGATCATGAAAAACTGATTCCGGCATTACACTCTGTTGTGAAGGAAATCGATTTGCAGAACAACCGGATGATTGTGGATCTCCCGGACGGTCTGTAAGGACAAGGATTGAAAATAATAATGGTGCGTAAAAAATGAATTTTTCAATCCTGACGATCTTTCCTGAAATGATTCATCCATTTTTGCAACACGGTATCATTCGCCTGGCGATTGAACGCGCCCGGATATCGATTTCAAGTGTCGATATCCGGGATTTTGCCAAAGGAAGACACCGCGTTACAGATGACCGGCCATACGGGGGAGGGTGCGGAATGGTAATGAAACCCGAGCCTCTCAACGATGCGATCCAGTGGGCAAAAGAAAAATCCCCGAAATCGAAAACCATCCTGCTTTCTCCTCAGGGAAGGCCGTTTAACCAGAAACTGGCCCGTACGTTGGCGGACAGTAAAGGACTCATCCTGATTTGCGGACGATATGAAGGGGTGGATGAAAGAATTTGTTATGATTTCATAGATGATGAGATTTCAATCGGTGATTTTATCATGACCGGCGGTGAACTGGCAGCCCTGATCATCGTGGATACGGTTACAAGGCTGATTCCCGGAATTCTGGGCGGAGAAGAGTCCGCAGAAAAAGACTCGTTTGAAAATGGATTGCTGGAGCATGCTCACTATACAAGACCCAGAATTTTCAATGGGGATGAAGTTCCGGATGTGTTGTTATCCGGCAATCATAAGGAGATCGATCATTGGCGGCTTGAGTCGTCTCTCATGAGAACCTTGCTGAAAAGACCCGATCTTTTACGGAAGAAGCCCCTGACTGAACATGAAGCCAACATCCTTAAAAAATGGGGCCGTGAAATTGACAACATCATCCAGTCCTGAGTTGTACGTTGCACTGGTGCACTACCCGGTGGTCAATAAAAATGGTGAAATCGTGACATCCGCTGTTACGAATCTTGACCTTCACGATATTGCAAGAGCATCCAGAACCTATGGTGTCAGACAATTCTATGTCATCACCCCTTTGACGGATCAAAAGGAGCTTACCCGGAAAATCCTGTCTCACTGGATCACAGGAAGTGGCGCTGCCTATAACCATATCCGGGGAGAGGCACTTGAAATTGTCAGAATCCGGGACACCATCCAAAATGTCCTTGAAGAGATAGAAACCAAAAGCGGAAGGCCGGTAAAAACAGTTGTCACCAGTGCCAAAAAAAATTCCCGGTCTATTGGTTTTCAAACTCTCAGAAAAAAGCTTGAATCCAATCTGCCCCATTTGCTTTTGTTTGGAACCGCCTGGGGGTTGGCCGAAGAAATTGTGGAAAAAGCAGATTATATTCTGGAACCGATAATGGCTGATTCAGACTATAACCATCTCTCGGTGCGATCCGCCGTATCGATCATTCTGGATCGTCTGGTTTATGAAGAACCAATTTCATGATAAATTTTTCTGGACATTGCCTTAAAAATAGAATAAGAAAGGCAGGTTTGAGTATATATGGTATTCAACATCCGCTTGGTCAAAATAACAAAACACCGGCAGATGAATATTCTTGGGGGATAATATGCAGATTATAGAAAAAATTGAAAAAGAGCAGATTCGTCTTGACTACCCTGAATTCGCGTCAGGAGATACGGTTACCGTTTACGTTAAAATCAAAGAAGGGGAAAAAGAACGTATCCAGGCTTTTCAGGGTGTCGTCATCAGCAGACGCAATGGAACAACAAACGCATCTTTCACAGTCCGTAAAGTTTCCTATGGTGTTGGAGTCGAAAGAATTTTTCCACTGAACTCTCCGATTATCGATCGTATTGAAGTCAATACCATGGGCCGGGTGCGACGTTCGAAAATTTACTATCTGAGAAAGTTGAGAGGAAAGGCCGCCAGAATTAAAGAGCGCCGTTTGAGATAGTTCCGATCACCCCTTGATGATTCTGAATGGAAATCGCTTCTGAACCAGACATGTGGGCTTTTGAAAGAAAAGCCTGGAACAAAGGCTTTTCTTTTATTGCCGGTGTTGATGAGGTCGGGCGAGGCCCCCTGGCAGGGCCTGTTGTTTCTGCCGCTGTAATTTTGCCCGAATCCTTCCCGGACACCGGTATTACAGACTCAAAAAAACTGAGCTCCAAAAAAAGAGACCTTTATTTCTCTATTATCTGTGATCATGCAGTAACCATTGGCATCGGAATTGTCGATTCTGCTGAAATCGACCAGGTCAATATCCTGCAAGCCTCTCTATTTTCTATGGGTATTGCTGTGAATAATTTACATCCGGCCCCTGACTTCCTGCTGATTGATGGTATTTTTCAAATCCCATCGGACATCCCCCAGAAAACGATCAAAAAAGGAGATTCATTAAGTATTTCCATTGCATCGGCATCCATTATTGCCAAGGTGACCCGGGATCGGTTAATGGAAAAATATCACCGGCAGTATCCATTGTTTGCATTTAACAAACATAAAGGGTATCCTACAAAATCACACAGGGAAGCCATCCGGAAACATGGGAGTTGTCCGATTCATCGTAAAACATTTAAAGGTGTAAGGGAGTATCTGAATACAGTTTGATTCACTACCCAGCCGATACACGATAGACCATTCCAGCGTATGCAAAATCAGAAGCAACAACATGGCGAAAAAGGGGAGTCCATTGCTGTCGAGCAATTAAAAAAAAATGGTTATAAAATCCTGGAGCGGAACTACCGGACCAGAATAGGCGAGATTGATATTATTGCAAAAGATGGTGATGTGATCGTATTTATTGAGGTCAAGGCAAGGCAGACCGACACGTATGGCAATCCAAAATATGCTGTAACCTGGACAAAACAGAAAAAAATAGCCAGAACAGCACAGTTTTATCTCAAGTCGACCAATCAACTGGACAAAAGAGCCCGATTTGATGTTGTTGCCATTCACCGGAAAGAAGGCAGGCAATTCATAGAAATCATACAGAATGCATTCGATCTTACGGGAATGTCCTGAACGATGAATCATAAAGGGAATCTCTACATTGTTGCAACCCCGATCGGAAATCCGGAAGATATCACCATCCGGGCCATAAAGGTATTATCCGAGGTTGACATTATTGCAGCAGAAGATACGCGAAATACCGGGAAGCTGCTTTCCTATCACAACATTAAAGGAAAACTGGTTTCCTATCACGAGCACAATGAAGCGCAGAAAGCGCAAAAACTCATTGCCGAAATTGAAAAAGGGTTATCGGTTGCCATTGTAACCGATGCCGGCACACCATCGGTTTCCGATCCAGGCTATCGAATTGTTCAGGCCGCCATTGAAAATCATATTCAGCCGATTCCGATTCCAGG
>CAMBQS010000068.1 GCA_945870015.1 Desulfocicer vacuolatum DSM 3385 | reverse complement strand
TAGTGCTCTGCCAACTGAGCTACACCCACCATAGTAAGGTTCTTTGTTTACCAGATTGCCATCTTCATTTCAAGCAGTTTTATGTTGAAATGGATTATTTTCCATTGGATGATCAAAGGTCTTATTGCGTTGTCTATGCATCCTTATTCAGGGTTGTCCGGATCTCATCCGGAAAAGTTGGTGTTGACCAATTGCTTCATCTATATTATTTGATGTTTATCCTTACGGTTACTGTTTGACCAAATGGTTACCCGGTTTTTCCTATATTTTTCTGCAATATTCTGGTAAGGCTCTGTGTAAAAGAAAGTTATTTCCGTGTGACCTGAAACCGGTTTCCAACAGGCTGGTTTGATCCGCAGATGATTTACAGCAAAAGGGGTATTCTATTGGATCGGTTTCATATTTTTGTGGTTCGTGCGATTTTGGGGATGGTGTTTGCCGTGGTGTTATCCCTTTTTTTTTATCCGGATACCAGAATGATTTATGTGATTGCACTGGGTATTTTTCTGGTCGGGATGGCGTATTTTTTTGAATATCTCAGGGAGAACAAGAAAAATTGCTGATGGAAATCAATTCGTGCAATTTTTTTTCGCTGGATAGCAGCAGGAGTTTTTTTTGAAGCAGATTATTTTAGGAACAGCAGGTCACATTGATCATGGTAAAACCAGTCTCATCAAGGCGCTGACCGGAACCGATACGGACCGGTTAAAAGAGGAGAAGGAGCGGGGAATTACCATTGAACTGGGATTCGCATCGCTTACGCTTCCCAGTGGCCAGCATATTGGAATTGTGGATGTTCCGGGACATGAAAAGTTTGTCAGGAATATGGTTGCGGGTGCGACAGGGATTGACATGGTGGTCATGGTGATCGCGGCGGATGAGGGGATCATGCCCCAGACCCGTGAGCATATGGAGATCTGCACCCTGCTGAGTATCAGACATGGATTGATCGCTTTGACCAAAAACGATCTGGTGGATGAAGAGTGGCGTGAAATGGTCAAGGAGGATGTGATCCATTTTGTTGAGGGTACTTTTTTGGAGGATGCGCCTATTATTCCGCTATCTTCTGCTACCGGAGAGGGTCTTCCGGATTTGCTGAAAGCGCTGGATGAAATTTCATCAAAAATTCCGGCACACCAGTTGAGCGGACTTTTCCGGCTGCCGGTGGACAGGGTTTTTTCCATGAAAGGGTTTGGAACCGTCATCACCGGGTCACTGGTTTCCGGAAGTATTAACGTGGGGGATACCATCATGGTATACCCAAGCGGTGTTACGTCCAAAATACGGGGCATACAGGTTCATAATCAGAGCGTGGAGAAGGCAGAGTCCGGAATGCGCACGGCAATCAATTTTCAGGGCCTGGACAAGACGTCTGTCAACCGCGGTGATGTGCTGGCACTTCCGGGCAGTTTAAAATCCAGCTATATGATCGATATCCAACTGAATTTTCTTCAAAGCAATGAAAAACCCATGAAAAACCGTACCCGGGTACGGTTTCATTCCGGAACCAGCGAGATCATGGGCAATCTGATCCTTCTGGACCGGGAAGAGCTGATGCCGGGAGATTCAATCGTCGGCCAGATCCGGCTGGATACGCCGGTAACGCTTGTCAAGGATGACCGGTTTGTGATCCGGAGCTATTCTCCGGTGCGAACGATCGGTGGCGGACATATCCTGAATCCGATTCCGGAAAAACACAAACGGTTCCGGGAGGAGATTATTACAGGCCTTGCAGGTCTTGCGGACAGCGATCCGGCTGATGTGATCGGTTTTCATGTAAAACAGTCCGGATATGCAGGCCTGTTGTTCAGCGATCTGAAATTGATGACCAATTTGCCGGAGAAGCCGCTTCAGAATGCGATTTCAACCCTTCTGGCCGGCAGGGTGCTGGTTCAGACCGACAAGGAAAACCGGGTTTTTGTTCATCGGGATAATATTGACAGTCTGGTTGCGGAAGCGGTACAACAACTCAAAAGCTATCATGAAAAAAATCCATTGAAGGCCGGGATGTCCAAAGAAGAGCTGAAATCAAAGCTTCCGCCTTCCATGGATGGGAAGCTGTTCACCCTGTTGCTGAATCATATGAAAAAGTCCGATGAGATTATTCTGGAAGAGGATATGGTCCGGCTTTTTTCTTTTATCGTATCCATGAAAATCGATCAGGAGGATGTGAGCCGGAGGATACTGGCGGTATATCAGAAAAACGGGCTGACGCCTCCCTATTTCAAGGATTTGAGTGAAACATTGGAAATTGATTCTTCCACGGCCAAAGATGTTCTTATGCTTCTGGTAGAACAGGGAAAGATCACAAAAGTAAAAGAGGATCTGTATTTTTCAAAGCAGGCAATTGAGGATTTAAAGAAACGGCTGGTGGATTTTTTTCAAACCAGGGATGAGCTGACAACAACGGAATTCAAGGAAATTGCAGGCGTATCCAGAAAATATCTTATTCCGCTGATTGAATATTTTGATTCAAAGAACGTAACCATACGGGTAGGAGACTCCCGCAGATTGAGAAACGGGTAACGTATATTTTACCAATTAACAGTAATAACCGCATGGAGTGATTATGGAAAATCAAGAAAACATGGATCGGAAAAGGGCAAGCATAATTGGAATCGGTGGTTTTGCCACAAAGCAGGTCGTTGTCGGGATTTTACTTCTTGTGGTTGTTATTCTGGTGAGCGGTCTGATTCTGGGGTTTTTTTCCAGGCTGGATGGTTCAAAGATGGTCGCAGAGGATCAGACTTCTCCGGAAACTCTGGTGGCCCATGGTGCAGCCGGTAGTAAAGCAGCCGTAAATGCGGACACGGATTATCCATATCGATCCGATAAAAAAGCGCAGAGTAGTTCTACCGCCATTCAAAGTGAAGGGCATGGAGAGAAGAAGACGGCTGACCCAAAGAAAACCGCACAGCAAGATACCACTTCAGCAGAAAAGGATTTAATCGCTGAGATTCCCACAGGGATTTCGTTTGTAGAAGCAACGATAGGGCCTCTTCGCTATGAGTTGTCAGACCGGTTCTGGGGCTGGCGGCCGAATGATGTTTTCAGTTTTGTAACCGACAATGTTAATAATTTTCAGTTGGGGGTGATTGAGGTAACAAGACGTACGGTTGAAAAACTGACGGATAACATTTCCCGAACCGGTGCAGCTTCTTCTTTTGACAAGAATCTGGAAAATGCAAGAAGCACCTGTTTTGTCATTGAGGCGGAAAGCCTTATATTCCCTTCTTCAGAAGGAAGATATAATGATGGTCTGGAAGAACTGGAAAAATATGCAGAGAAATTGAAGAAGAAGGAAGCCCGGTTTTTTACAAGAGCCGACAACCTGATTCCGCTTCTCCGGGAGTTTGAGAATCTTCTGGGAAGTTGTGATGAAAATCTTGTGAAAATGAGGGAGGAGGATGGAAGCAAGGTCAGTTTTTTCAAGGCGGACAATTATTTCTTTTATGCCCAGGGGGTTGCCAACACCCTGATCCCGATCCTGCAAGGCATCGAGAAAGATTTTTATCCAACCCTCGAACGGAGGAATTGTCTGAAAGAGCTTCATTATGCAATTGAATCCTGCGAGCATGCGGTGCATATTTCACCGATCATCATTCTGGACAGTGATCTTGGCAGTTTTTTGGCCAACCACCGTGCCAATATGGCCGCGCATATCAGCCATGCCCGTTATTATATTGAAATACTGATCAAAACACTGTCCACATGATTCCATGCAGGTCATGAAAGATCATGATTGACGAACATACCGGCGATGCTGTCTAGAAAAAGCATGCCGGATGGTGTCAGGAAACAGCGATCTTCTTTTGTTTGAATCAGCTTCCGGTTTTGCAGGTTTTGTATGGTGCTGGAAAAGACAGTGTCAAATTGTTTGCCGAAACGCTGGTAAAATTCATTCATGGAAAGACCCTCTGTCTGACGTAGACCCAGATAAATGAACTCAATGATCTGCTGTTCTTTATTCAGAAGTTCTGAATTCTCCAAGGGCAGTTTATGCTGTCCGAGATTCTCAATATATTTTGCAACCGATCGGTGGTTCCAGGAACGGACATGATCTGAATAGGAATGGGCAGATGGCCCGATTCCGATGTAGGGGTAAAACCGCCAGTATTTCCGGTTATGCCTCGAAAACAGACCGATGGATCGGGCATAATTGGCGATTTCATATTGCACATAGCCGTGCTGTGACAGGAATTTTTGGGTGGTTGAAAACAGTTCTCCGGTTTTTTCGTCATCAAGCGGCGTAAACAGGCGTTTTTCGCGTTTCTGATAAAGAGGCGTATCTGGTTCATAAGTCAGAATATAGCAAGACAGATGCTCCGGAGAAAACGAAAGCGCCTGTTGCAGATCCTTTATCCATGATTCTTTGGTCTGGTCCGGAAGACCAAAGATCAGATCCAGGCTGATATTGGAGAAGTTCGCCTTGCGTGCTGCATGGATGGTATTTTTTGAATCCTCAACCGTATGAATCCTTCCCAGAAACCGGAGATGGCTTTCCGAAAAAGACTGAATGCCGACGCTCAACCGGTTGATCCCCATACCCTGATATTCTCTCAGATCCGATAGATCAACGGTTCCCGGATTGATTTCCATTGTGATTTCCGCACCCGGAAGGATGGTAAAAGAGGAAAGGACGGTTTCAAGGATTGTCCGGATTCCGGAAGGTTTCAGCGAAGAAGGAGTACCGCCGCCGATATAGATGGTATCAAAGGAAAGATCTGTTTTGTTCCGGAGCTGGATTTCCGTCTGAACTGCATGAAGGAAGTCATTGGAAATAGACAGGTCGGTGATGGAATAGAAATCACAGTACAGGCATTTCCGGATACAAAAGGGGATATGGATATAGATTCCCCCGTGATGTTGATTGAAAGATTGGATTATTTTGTTTTTTCTCCAAGGGAAATCCCCAATTCAAGGGCGTTTTGGTTCATCTGAATCAAATTGGCCGGCAGTCTTTTTTCCAGAATTTTTATAATAGACTCGGGTTTGACAATACTCCAAAGGCTGATCAAGGCTCCGAGCATGCAGATATTGAGAACAACCGGGTTTCCAAGTTTTTCCATGACATGATGGTACATGGGCAGTTCGATCTGCTTTGCATCCACCTTTCGTTCGGTCGTTACATATCGTGTATCGGTGAGAAGCAATCCGCCCGGGCGGATGATGGGGGAAAATTTATTGTACGCTGTCTGCGTTAGACATACCAGCACGTTGGGCTGGGTTACCTTGGGAAAATGGATCTCAGAATCGGAAATGATGACATCGGACCGTGCAGCCCCGCCTCTGGCTTCCGGGCCATACGCCTGGGATTGCACAGCAATCAGCCCTTCGAATATGACAGCCGCCTCTGCAAGGATCACCGATGCCGTGATAACCCCCTGGCCACCGGAACCCGACATGACGATTCTGCATTTTTCCATACTTATTTTCCTTTTACCGCCTTTTGAATGATTTTTTTGTACTCACTGCAGTACTCCGGCATCTCTTTTTCAACAAAAATGCCGCGTTCAATCAGATCCGGATTTTCCTGACCTGCTTTTGAACCAATCGGGGTAGTAGTGTTTTTATAATTTTCCATCATTTCCGCAGCACTGCCCTCCTTGTTTTTTCGCCCGAAATAGGTGGGGCACTGTGTCAGAACTTCCACCACGGAAAACCCTTTATGCTGAATGGCTTTTTGAATGATATCGATCATCTGCTTTGCATGGTAGGTAGTAGTCCGGGCGACGAAGCTGGCTCCTGCAGCGATGGCCAGCGAAACCGCATCAAAGGCATGGTCGATATTGGTATAAGGTGCTGTGGTGGCCAGCTTCCCATAACCGGTAAGCGGGGAGAACTGTCCGCCGGTCATTCCATAGATCCGGTTGTTCATGATGATGGCGGTGATATCAATATTCCGTCTGGCTGCGTGGATAAAATGATTTCCTCCGATTGCCAGTGCATCGCCATCTCCCATGGGAACGATGAGATTCAGGTCCGGGCGGCTCATTTTTACGCCGGTAGCAAATGCCAGCGCACGGCCATGAATGGTGTGAAGCGTATGAAAGTCGACATATCCGGATATGCGGGCAGAGCATCCAATACCGGAAACCATCACAATATCATTTTTCTCCAGTGCAAGGTTCTCAATGGCCCGGAGCATGCAGTTTAAAACCGTACCATGCCCGCACCCCGGACACCACATGTGAGGGAAAAACCGCTCCCGCAGATAATCCTTGATCGCCATTTCAGACCCCCTTTCCCTGAACCAGCCGGAGGATATTCCGGATATCCGTAGGGGTGATAAACGCCCCGTCAATCCGGTTGGCCAGAAAAACTTTCTCCGGGTCCTCAACCGCGATTTTTACCTCCCGGAGGATCTGGCCCATATTCATTTCAACAACAAGGACATGCCTTGCGCCAGCACATTTTTCCCGGACAATTCCATAGGGAAACGGCCAGAGGGTTTGCAGTTCCAGAAGTCCCAGCCTTTCTCCGCGGTTTCTTCTGTTTTTGACCAGATGAAGCGCAGACCGGGCAGATGATCCATAGGAAACCAGGATGGTTGTCGCATCTTCCAGATAGTACTCTTTGTATTTTGCGATCAGGTGGACATTGTTGCCGATTTTATCCAGAAGGTGGCGGAGCAGCCCGTGAACAATCTGGGGATTATCCGTGGGAAAGCCCCACATGTCATGAAACAGTCCGGTTACATTATACCGGTGAATACCTCCAAAATCAGACATGGGCAGGCGGCCGTCTTCCCGGGGGAGATACGGATGATAATCCACACCTTGTTTAACAGAGGTTTTCAGGCGGCTCACAAGCGGGATTTTCCCCGGATTGGGGATATGAAGCCTTTCCCGCATATGACCGGTGATTTCATCCAGCATCAGAATAACCGGTGTTCGATAGGTTTCCGCAAGATTGAACGCTTCGATTGTGATATCAAACAGATCCTGGTGATTGGAAGCGGTAAGCGCAATAATGGCATGATCACCATGGGTTCCCCATCGTGCCTGGTTAATATCTCCCTGGCTGGCATGGGTCGGCAGTCCCGTGGATGGGCCGCCTCTTTGAACATTCACGATTACGCAGGGAATTTCCGTCATGATCGCATAGCCGAGAGCTTCCTGCATCAAAGAGAATCCCGGGCCGCTGGTTGCGGTCATCACTTTGTTTCCGGTCAGGGACGCGCCGATGATCGCGCAAAGCGAGGCAATCTCATCTTCCATTTGAAGAAATTTTCCTCCGGTCTGCGGAAGCCGGACAGCCATGTGTTCTGCAATTTCGGTTGAAGGCGTAATGGGGTAGCCGGCAAAAAAATCCAGACCGGCATATAAAGCAGCCTCTACACAGGCTTCATTTCCCTGGACAAATTTGATTTCACTTTTCATGTCAATGATCCTTGAGAGAATCAGGCGTTTTGTATCTCATTCACGATTCATCTTCCGTCTCAACTTCAATGGCAAGATCCGGACACCTCAGTTCACAGAGTTTGCAGCAAATGCAGTCCTGTGGACGGGCTGCAAAGGCTTTATCCTTGTCATCCAGTTCCAGTACCTTTTCCGGGCAGAAATGGACACAGATTCCACATCCTTTGCACCACTCCTGCCGGATATGCAGTTTTTTCAGTTTTGGTTTCCCCATGGAGGATTCCTTTTTTCAGTTATGCATTCTGATGATCTGTTTTTCGAATTTAGGATGATGATCTATATGGTTGCAGAAACCTACCACGATTATGTGTGGGTTTCAAAAGAAAAATAAGCAAGTTATATAAAACGCTTCATCATCTCATCAATCATGGCATCCACGTTGTCAGGAGTGATGCCCATTCGTTTGCATGTCTGCTCTGTCCGGGAATAGGCCATGCTGTTCTCAATATCTTTGAGCCGGGAAAACTGCCCCAGTCTTCTGCCGACCTGATAGATCATCTGGCGTTCCGGAGGCATGTCCAGAAATTCATTCAGTACACTCAGCATTTTTTCTTTTTCTTCCGGAAGACGCCCTTCAATCTCTTCAAACAGATTCAGGATATGGTCACTTTTAATGGTACTGGTGATTCCAGAGAGGGTCTGGAGGAACAACCGGATCTCCTCTGCCATCATCATATCCGTGCATTTTTCAAAATTTCCTTGCTCGTACTCATGATATAACTCCACGTGGTTGGGAATGGCCAGCGTACGAAGCCGGATAAATTCCGGATTGATCTGGTTCAGTGTTTCAGCGGTTTCAATTGCATGGATTCTGGAAAGTTTTTTTCCGCCCAGGCCCGGCATGACATATTCGGAGAGCTGGATTCCGGCATTTTTCACCTTGATTCCGGCTTTGATATGGATTTCCTGTGTGGCACCCTTTTGAACCATTTGTAAAACCGGATCAGCCCCGGATTCAAGACCAATATGGATCCGGTTTAAACCAGCTCTGGAAAAAATTTTCATATCTTCATCCTGGATCCGGGCAATGGTATGGGATCTTGCATAGGATGTAATCCGTTTTACCCACGGAAACTTATTTTTCAGATAGTGGAGTATCCGGGTGAGGTCTTCAGGTTTGATGATCAGGCTGTTGGCATCCTGAAGAAAGATGGATTCCATGCCGGAATTGATCCAGTTGAGCGCAGCATGAAATGCCTGCATTTCACCGGGGTTCATGCCCTTACTTGCCTTGCTGATATGGGATGATTCCACGTAACCGGTTTTTTCTCCCAGTTCTTTTAAAAGGACGACACTTTGATGCACCTGGTCGATATCCTTGAGTACATGCTCGACCGGGCGGAGGGAAAACCGGCTTCCCTTGTATACCGGGCAGAAGGTGCATCGATTCCAGGGGCAGTTCCGGGTAACCCGGATCAACAGGCTGCTTGCCTCACTGGGCGGCCGGATGGGTCCTTGTTCGAATCCTTTGTATTCTTCGGCATTTCTGTTGTTTTTTAGGGTTGTCATGGTGCTGTTTCTCCTGGAATATCCAATATCCATTCAATACGGGTGTTATCGTGTGTCACAATGGCAGCAACATGATTGTCAAAGGCAAAATGCGCTATCTGATAATCATGATCCTGAAACTGGACGGTCATATGATTTTTTGAATTGTTTTTTCTGATTTTGCAAGAGGAGAGTCCGGCAAGACCGATTCCCATTGTTTTCAGGACAGCCTCTTTGGCGGTCCAGTACCGGAAAAGCAGCTCGGACCGGTCAGTTGGATAGAGTGCCCATTCGGTTTCATCCGCCACTTTTTTTTCAAGGCCGGTTGAGTAGGGCCGTATCTTTTCAATATCGATTCCGATCTGTTTCCGGGATACCACGCCTGCCACATATTCCGGTTTATGGCTGACAGACCAGTGATATCCCAGGACGGGCAGGGGGGTTCCTTTTTTATTTTTTGGGAATTCAGCCAGGCGGAAGCCGGTTTTTTCCGCAGATCGTTCGGCAGCGATCCTGGCATACTGACTCAAAAAAACGACTTTTTCCCGTCCGTTGAGCTGTTGTTTTTCCGGCGGCACGGACAGTATGACCGGAAACAGGGTATCCATATTCGTAACTTCCGGAATCTTCATCAATCCTCAGCATCCGGTATACTTAAAATAATCCGGACATCCGCAACGGTTGCTCCTTTTCCTTCAGAATGAATCAGCAGCGGGTTGATATCCAGCTCCTTGATTTCCGGATGATCGATAACAAGGTCAGACAGACTGACCAGCAGCTTATGGATGATTTCAATATCGGCTTTGGGTTTTCCGCGGAAACCGTTCAGCAGGGGAAAGCTTTTGATACTCCGGACCATCCTTCTGGCATTGTTCCGGCCAACCGGAGCCAACCGGAAAACAACATCCTTGAACAGTTCGACAAAAACGCCACCCAGACCGAACATCAACAAGGGGCCATGGCCTTTATACCGGTTCATACCCAGAATCACTTCATTACCGGAAGGCGCCAGTTTCTGAACCAGCACACCCTGAATTTGTGCATCCGAGTTATAGGCTTTTGCGCTGTTGATGATTTCCGTAAAGGCACTACGGACATCTTCCCTGGTTTTCATACCCACCTTGACGCCGCCGGCATCGGATTTATGAATGATCTGCGGGGATACAATTTTCATCACAACCGGATATCCCATACCCTCTGCAATTTCCATAGCCTGATTTTCATTTTCAGCCAGAACGGTAGGCAGGATTTGAAAGCCGTAACATTTTAAGAGATCCAGCCCGTCCAGCTCTCCCAGATAGGTCTGGCCTGAATTCATGCATTTTTTGATGATTTCAGTTGCACTGTCCTTATCATGATGCAATTCAAACTGAGCCAGTTTTTGCCGTTGAATCCATCGGGTCGCGTTATACAGTTTCCCCAGCGCTCTCGCACCGTTCTCCGGAAATTTGTAAACCGGGATGTTGTTTTTCTGAAGAAATTTTACACCGGCGGAAACATCAACAATTCCCATGAAACAGCAGACAATGGGTTTGGGGGAATTCTTTGCGATTTTAACAATCACCTCTGCGGTTCCGATGGCGTTTGTCATGGACTGCGGGGTTAATATCACCAGCGCCCCATGCACATTTTCATCCCGGATCACCGCATTCAGCGCATTTTCATATCGATCCTGGGCCGCATCTCCGATTACATCCACCGGGTTATGAAGATTGGCTGTCGGGGGAAGGTGGCTTGCCAGAACCTCAATGGTTTCATCACTGAATTTGGCCAGTTCAAGACCGGAGGTCAC
Source organism: Desulfocicer vacuolatum DSM 3385 (assembly GCA_945870015.1). Classification (GTDB taxonomy): domain Bacteria; phylum Desulfobacterota; class Desulfobacteria; order Desulfobacterales; family SURF-7; genus QZKS01. Next base: position 1,455 of record CAMBQS010000068.1, on the reverse strand, counting down.
GGTTACATCGGTTGCAACAATTCCCGGTCCCCCGGCATTGGTAACAATGGCAATTTTGTTGCCGGTAGGGAATTTTTTGATCGCAAATGCATTGGCATAATCAAACAGTTCAACAACAGTATCCACACGGATGATTCCGGCCTCACCAAAAATTGCATCATACAGGCCTTCGGTTCCGGCAAGCGAGCCAGTATGGGAAGCAGCGGCCTGTGCGCCTGCTGAAGTTCGTCCGGATTTGATGACCAGTATGGGGGTGGGGCGATCACCGGAGGTGATTTCCTTCACTGTTTCAATGAATTCCTGACCGGTGTGCCGGAGTTCCTCCATATAGATCATAATAACTTCGGTATGAAGATCCTGATGAAGATATCTCAACAAATCCAATTCGTTCACATCGGCCTTATTCCCGATGGAAATGAACTTTGAAAAACCAAAACCGCGATCCGCAGCAAAGTCCAGAACGGCCGTGCATAAAGCCCCGCTTTGTGAGATAAAGGAGATATTGCCCTGATTGGGCATCCGGGTGGAAAAACTTGCATTCAGCCGGACATCCTTATGGGGATTGATCACGCCCAGACAGTTTGGCCCGACAACCCGGATTCCGGCACTTTTGCAAATCTCAACAATTTTATTTTCGATTTTCAGACCCTCTGCGCCGGTCTCCCGGAACCCGGCGGAGACAATGACGATTCCTTTAACCTGTTTTTCCACACATTCCTCAACCGCTTTCAAGGCAACCTGGGGCGGCAGGATAATCATGGCCAGATCAACCGGGTCCGGAACATCCAGGAGTGTGGGGTAAGCCTTGATGCACTGAATGGATTTGGCTTTGGGGTTTACCGGATACAGGGTACCTTTGTATCCGCCGCGTAAAATGTTTTGAAAGATATCATGACCGACCTTGCCCTGTGTGGTTGACGCACCTAATATCGCAACTGATTCCGGTGAAAAAATTGCATCGATTCTGTCCATGGATGGTCTCCTTATTTATTTCCGGTTATATCGAGGATTTCCTGGTATATCTGTTTTCTGGGAATGCCATACTGATCAGCCATTTTCCGGGCAAGGGCAGCGGTGGTGTTTCCCGGTTTTTTTAAATTTTCCGTAATTTCGTTTGTAAGATCCTCAAGGCAGACAGCACGGGTTTGCGATTTTCCGGAAACCAGCAGGGTGCATTCTCCCTTGATAGCGTCTTTATTTTCTATTTTTTCAATAAGTTCAGATATCGTTCCCCGTTGAAATTCTTCATATTTTTTGGTGATTTCCCGCGCAAAAACAATCTCTCTTTCTCCCAAGGCATCTTTTAGCTCATTCAGCAACTGGAGGACTCTTTTGGGTGACTCGTAGAATATAAGCGTTCCGGGAGCTAATGCAAGTTTTTCAAGCTGTTCCAGACGTTTTCCTTTTTTTTTGGGAAGAAATCCGACAACCGTAAATATATCTGTCGGCAGCCCG